>CALADT010000189.1 GCA_937890655.1 uncultured Mucispirillum sp.
AATTAAAAAAATGGATAATGAATATAAACTAGGTGTTATGCTAATTATGGCTGGCACTGTTTTATTTTTTTTGGTTTTAGTTACATTTTTACAAAACCCATTTGAAAGTGCATATAAACCATATATTGACGGCAAAGGGTTAAACCCTATATTACAAAACCCTGGAATGGTTTTACATCCACCTGCACTATATGTAGGCTATGTAGGGTTTACTGTTATTGTTGCCCATTCTTTAGGTGCTATAATTAGCCGTAATTTCTCACCAGATTGGCTTAAAATGGCACGTCCTTGGTCTATGATTGTATGGGCTTTTTTAACTATTGGTATAGTTTTAGGTGCTTGGTGGGCTTATGTGGAACTTGGTTGGGGTGGTTATTGGGCTTGGGACCCTGTGGAAAACGCATCTCTTATGCCTTGGTTTACAGCAACAGCGTTTTTACACTCTGCCTATGTGTATGAAAAAACAGGTAAACTTAAAATTTGGACGTTTATATTATTAATAATAACATTTGAGCTAACTATTCTAGGCACTTTTATTACAAGAAGTGGTATGATAGAATCAGTCCATAGTTTTACAAAACACCCAATAGGCAACTACTTTTTAGTGTATATTTTTGTATCCACAATAGTTTACCTTGCAGTATTTTTTACTAACCCAAAATTTTCAGAACTTGTGAAAAATGATGAAGAAGGGTTTAAGTTATTTTCAAGAAGTGGCCTTGTGTTTATAGCTAATTGGCTTTTTATTGCCATATCTATTGCAATAATAATAGGCACACTTATGCCATTATTTAAATCAGGAACAAGTTATAACTTAACATATTATAATAATGTTACAGCACCATTTTTTGCAGCAATATTTTTTGTTAGTGGCTTAGGGCTTTTAACTAAATTTAAAGTTACTAACTTTATACAATATAGAAACCAACTAATAATAGCTTTAGTATTATCATTTGCTGGAATAATCGTATTATATAGTTTAGGTTATAGAATACCTTTATCATTAGTTTTAAACTTTACTATTTTCTTTTCTGCATGTGCTGTTATATTAAAAACAGTTGCCTCTTTTCAGAAAAAAGGTAAAAAAAGTTTTTTACAAGCTAATAGGTTTTATGGTGCTATGATAGTCCATTTTGGGCTTGTTCTTATAGCTTTTGGTGTGGTTATGTCTGCTTTTTATAAGTATGAAAGTGAATATCAAGTGCTACCTAACTTTAAATTAGACTATAAAGAATATACATTTCAAGTAGGCACACATTCTAGTTTACAACAGCAAAACTATATTACAGAATATGTTCCTATTAAAATATATAAACATGGTAAACTGTTATCAACAGCATACCCAGAATTAAGGCTTTATAATTCTGATAGCAGAAATGTTTATACAGAAGTGTCATACTTTTCAGAAATTACAGGGGATTTATATTTTGCCCTAAAATTTGTGGATAGAGATGGTGCTATGTATATATTATTTATTCATCAGCCTTTTGTTTCGTGGATATGGGTAGGATGTATTGTTATGGCAATAGGTGCAATATTTGGTGCATTTATCTTTAGAAAAAAAGAAGCTACTAACGATAATAAAAAAAGCTACCTTGTGGAAGAATAAATCATTTAAAGCACTTTTATTAAGTTAAAAGTGCTTTTTTTATAACACATTTTTATTTATAATAATTGACTTAAAAAATTTTTTATGGTTTTATATATAAATTTTTGAGGTTGGTTATGAAGAAAAAAATATCATTTCTATTGCTTTCTTTTTATTTTGCTTATATATTTTAGATATATATACTATTATACATGTGGGTGGGGGGGGGATTGGAACACCACTTAGCGAAAAAAACACATTCAAAACTTATCCCCTGCTGTAATTGCTCTTTATTTTATTATTTTATCCCTAAGTTTCTTATTTAATAAAAAAATATTCAAAACCATATTAATTATATTTTCAATTCCTATATCTATAATTAATACTATTATTGTTTGGTATTTATTATTTTATGGTTCTTTGATTGATAGTAATATTATGGGAACAATTACTAACACAAACCTTGTTGAAACAATGGAATTTATTTCTTTTGTTTTTAATTATAAAATGATTATTGCACTACTTACGATTACAATACCTTTTATATTAATTTATTTTATGCAGCCTTTTAAAATACAAGGTAAAACAAAAATAATTGTATTAAGCATATTACTTCTTACCTCTTTTATTATTATATTATTAACACATAACCAACGCTGGGTAATAAGGGAAATTGCTCCTGCTAAAGTATATAATACATATGTAATTACTCAAGAAGATAAAAAGAAATTTCTACAACTGTTAAAAGAAGCAGATAAGAAAGCTCTTGTATTTGATAATATAACAAATAAATTGACTAAAAATGAAAAACAAACATTTGTATTTGTAATAAGTGAATCACAAAATAAATTACACTTTTCTTGTTACGGATATACCAATAAAACAACACCGTTTTTAGATAGTATTAAAGATGAATTATATATTTTTAATAATATACATTCCCCAAGTGTTTATACAAACAGTTCTGTTGAAAAAATGATTACTTTTGCAGATAATTATAATAATTTACAAGGTTATGAAGCAGGAGATATTATAAGGTTATTTCAAAATGCTGGGTTTAGAACTTACTGGCTTTCCAATCAGTTTTTTTTAGGACCACATGAAAGTTTATATTCTGCTATTGCTTATAGAGCTGATGAAGCAATATTTTTAAACCAAATATCTGGATTTTTTCTTGAAACAAAAAACCATGATAATGCACTATTAGAGCCATTTAAAAATGCGTTAAATGATGATTATGATAAAAAATTCATTGTGTTTCATTTAATGGGAAGTCATGCACCATTTGAAGCAAGATATCCAAAAGGTTTTGGTAGTTTTGACTATAATCTTGGTATAAAAGATGTAACAGGAAGTATTTCAAAACAAAAACAAATAGCAACTTATGATAATTCCATTGAATATACTGATTATTTGCTTAAAGATATAATTACTTTATTAGAACAAGAAAACAATGAATCCTTTTTACTTTTTTTATCTGACCACGGTGTTGATGTGTATGATACATACCCAGATATAGAATTACCAAGAAGTCATATAAAACCATCTCCTTCTATGATAGAAATACCTTTTATACTATGGGCTTCTAATAAATATAAAAATAACTATAAGGATGTTATTAGTCGTGTAAAACTATCTTTAAATAAACATTACCAAACAGATAGAGTAATCCATACAATTATGGATTTATCAAGAATACATCATAATAAATATATAGATAGCGATAATATATTATCAAATAATTTTAAGTATAAAGATAGTAAAATTGAAAACACTATTATAGATGAAAATTATTTAAATAAGTTTAAATCAAAATAATTATTTATAAAAAAAAGCCTGTTTATAACAGGCTTTTTTATTATAATAATTTTACCTTATCTTTTTAATACTAAAATATTTTATAAGTATTAACCATTTATCATATTTAAAAATTCTTCATATGTTATAACTTTTACACCTAATTTATTTGCTTTGTCTAATTTAGAGCCAGCTTTTTCTCCTGCTATTAAATAGTTTAAATTTTTAGATACGCCACTTAATAATGCTCCACCATTTGCAATAATCATATCTTCATAATATTTTCTAGGTTTATCTAATGTGCCTGTAATTAAAAAAGTCTGCCCATTAAGTGATAAATTATCTTTATTTTTATTAATATATTCCATTTGCAAACCATATGCTCTTAATCTTGAAATAAGAGTTATCATATTTTCATCATGCATTGATTTTAATATGGAAATAGCTGTTTCATTGCCTATACCTTTTACATTTTCTATATGATTAATAGTGGCAGCCATAAGGTTATCCATACTTTTAAAATGTTCTGTTAAAAGTCTTGCTGCAATTATGCCTACATGACGCAACCCTAAAGCAAATAATACTCGTTCAAATGGTATATTTTTACTTTCTTTTATTGCTTCTATTAAGTTTTCAGCAGAAAGTTTACCCCAACCTTCCCTATTTTCTAATTGCTCTACTTTTAGTTCATAAATATCTGCATAATTGTTTATTAATTTTGCATTAAATAATTCTTCTACTACCTTTTCTCCAAGCCCTTTTATATCCATAGCATCTCGGGAAGCAAAATGGATTATAGCCCCTTGAATAAGTGCAGGACATGTAGTATTTATACATCTTCTTTTAGCATCATTACTATTAATTTCTAATGGGCTGTTACATATTGGGCAATTTTCTGGCATAATTATTTCTTTAGCATCTGATTTTCTTAAACTTTCCTGCACTTTAACAACTTTTGGAATAATCTCCCCACCTTTTTCTATAAATACACTATCCCCTATCATTATATTAAGACGTTTTATTTCATCTTCGTTATGTAAACTTGCTCGTGAAACAGTAGAACCAGATATTAAAACAGGCTCTAAAACTGCAACAGGGGTAACAGCACCTGTTCTACCCACTTGGAATATTACATCTAATAGTTTTGTGGAAACCTGCTGTGCCTGATATTTATAAGCTATTGCCCAGCGTGGAAATTTAGCAGTATAACCTGCCTCATCTTGCATTTTTCTGTTATTTACTTTTATAACTGCACCGTCAATATCATAAGGCAAACTAAAACGCATATTTTCAATTTCTTTTAAGGCTGATTCTACTTCATCTATATTATTACATGTAAAAAATATATTATTTACAGGAAGTTGCTGATTTTTACAAAACTCAAGGGCTTCTTTATGAGTATCCATAGTGCTATCTATATAAGCAACATTATAAATAAACATTTCAAGCCCCCTTGAAGATGCTTCTTTTTTATCAAGGAGTTTTAAACTACCAGCTGCTGCATTACGAGGGTTTGCAAATAAAGGCTGACCTGCATTTCCACGTTCTTTATTTAAGTTTTTAAAAACATCTTTTGGCATAAATACTTCGCCACGTAACACAAGCCTGCCTTTATACCCTATTTCCTGTGGTAGATTATTTATAACAGCAGTATTTGTTATATCTTCCCCTGATTTGCCGTCCCCCCTTGTAACTATTTGTATTAATTTACCGTTGTTATATGTTACAGATAAGGCGGCACCATCCATTTTTGTTTCCACCGTTACTTCAGGCATAGAACCAAATAACTTATTAAGCCTTTTATAAAACTCCTCAATATCTTCTAAAGAATATGAGTTTTCAAGGGAATACATTGGTATATTATGGGTAATAGTTTTTGTTTTAGAATCAGTTATAGCACCAACAGTTTTTATAGGGCTATCATTACCTATTTCTTCTGGATATTGCTCTGCTAATTCTTTTAATTCTTTATATAAAGTATCGTATTCCATATCTGTTACAACAGGGTCATTATCTATATAATAAGCCTTGTTATAATCAAGTAATAATTTTGTTAAATATGAAATACGTTCTTTATAATCCATTTTAAAACCTCATTATTAAGGAACCTTCTAAAGCCTGTTCTTTACAAGGGATTTTATAAATATAGTTTGGCCTTGTAGCCTCAATTTTATTATCTCCTTCATCTAGTATAATTTCTGGAGTAATATTTATTTTTTTCAAATCTGGTGTTAGAATTGTTATTTCTTCTTGTGGCTTAAATTTTGCCCTGCATGTAATAGTCAGCTGGTTATTTGTTGTATCTTTTAAAGCCACACCTAAAAAGGCAGCAGCACGGCTATAACCACTTGTTTCCCTATTTATGGCAGAAGCATCATACTCTCCACCATAAAAGCCTTCAATATATCCCCTATTGCTAACGCTTTCTAATAACTCTCGCCATTCTGGTAATGGTTTATAATTATCTGCATCTTTTAAAGCAGAATTTATAGCCTGCCTATATACCCCTGTTACAATAGATACATACATTATACTTTTCATTCTGCCTTCTATTTTACCACTAGCAGAACCCATTTTCACAAGCTCACCTATTCTATCAAGTAAACATAAGTCTTTGGAGTTATATAAATATGTGCCACGTTCATCTTCATACACAGGGTAGTATTCCCCCTCTCTTTTTTCTTCCATAAGAGAATAGTTCCACCTGCATGGATGAGTGCATTCCCCATTATTTGCATCTTTTCCTGTCATATATGAGCTTATTAAACATCTGCCACTCATGGAAATACAAATTGCACCGTGAATAAATGTTTCCACTTCGCATTTTGCATTTTTCATAATCTCTATTAAATCATCTTTTCTAACTTCTCTTGCCATAATAACACGTTTTGCACCTAGCTCTGCCCAAAAATTAACAGCAGCTAAGTTTGTGGTATTTGCTTGAGTGCTAATGGATATAGGTATTTTTATACCCTCTTGTTTTGCAATAGAAAATATTCCAGGGTCGCTTATTATTAACGCATCTGCCCCTAAAGATTCGCATTTTTTAAGATATTTTGCAATATCTTGTAATTCATGAGTTTGTGGGTAAATGTTTACTGTAACATAGCCTTTTTTACCTTTATCATGGAGATATTTAAAAGCCTCCTCCATTTCATCAAAAGTAAAGTTGCCAGCATTAGCCCTTAAACCAAAAGCAGGGCCACCCATAAATACAGCATCTGCGCCAAAACGAACAGCTGCCTTTAATTTTTCAAAATTCCCAGCAGGAGATAGTAATTCCATATATGTAATCCTCTTATATTTTATTTTTAAGTTGGATAATATAGCAATAATTATTATAATATTCAAGGAGTAATTGTTTTAATTTATAATTTATAATCACAATTATATTATTAATTTTTATCCTTAATTAATGAAAATATTGTTTTTTGTAGCATAGTATAATTAATTGGTTTTGCAAGGTGTGCATTCATTCCGGCAACATTAGATGCGGCTACATCTTCTGTATATACATTTGCACTTACTGCCACAATAGGTATGGTTTTTGCATCCTGCCTATCCATATTTCTTATTTCTTTTGCAGCTTCTAGCCCGTTTACTTCTGGCATTTGTATATCCATTAAGATTAAATCGTATGTATTTTCATCACTTGATGAAAACATATCTATAACTTCTTTACCGTTCCATGCTTGAGCTACTTTACAACCATGCCTTGTTAAAAGCTCTGTTAATATAAACATATTTATATTGTTATCTTCTGCCACTAAAATAGAAAGCCCTTCTATGCTTATATTTTTATTATCATTACTATCTATATCTTCTTCTTTTTCTTCTTCTAAAGCATGTTCAAAAGCTAAAATAATAGTAATAGTTGTGCCTTTATGTAATTCGCTTTCTATATAAATTTCACCATTTAATAATCTTACATAGTTTTCCACAATAGCCATACCAAGCCCAACCCCTGTGCTTTCTTTTGTTTCAAACCGTTTTTCCCTTTGGTATGGGCTAAATATTTTTTCAATAAATTCTTTACTC
>CALADT010000190.1 GCA_937890655.1 uncultured Mucispirillum sp.
GGTTTAAAAGTATGAGAAAATCTGCCACATGGTATGCAGTTTCTGATTTATGTTTACCTTCTTTTGCCATAGAAGGCTCTAAAAATATGAAAGTGGATAAAAATGTTTTATACCATAACTATGTAATAAATGAGTTTATGAAAAATTTAGGTATAGAAATAGAATACCCTAACACCCATACATATGACCCTGAGTTTATAGGCACAGTTATAAAGGTGGATAACGAAGAACAGTTTATAAGAAATGGTAAAGAGTTAAAAGTAGAAAAAGGCACAGAGATAGAAGTTACTGAAATATTTGCAAATCACCAACGTGGCTTAACTTGTGATATTATTAATTTTGAAAACTTAAACGATATTCATAAAAAATATACAGTTAATAAAGATACTAGAATTATTTTTAGAAAAGATAATATAGTAATGGGCGAAATCAAAATAAAACCTGTTACAACAAAAAAAGTAGCTGATGAGCCTAAAAAAGAAGTAGCAAAGAAAAAAATAGCAGAAAAAGAAGTGAAAAAGGAAATAGAAGTAAAGGTTGCACCAAAGGAGATAAAACAGGTAACAACTCATGAAGAAAACCTTGTAAAATTACAAGAGGGTGTAAAATATTTTCACTTAACTATTGACGGAAAAGATACATATATTAAAAATGGCAATACAGTAAAAATTAAAGACGGTTCCAAAGTAGTTTTTATAAAAGTATTAAGCACAAATACAAAAGACTACAATGTGGCTATTAATTTTAAAGGTTGGTTCCCAAATGATGTTAACTCTAATGACGGTGATGATAGAGGCTATGTAATAGTGTTCCCACCAAAAAATATGATGAAAAAATATTCTGTTAATAAAAATGGGAAAGTATATCCTGTTGTAGCACACCATAAAGAAAAAGATAAGGATATAGCAAAAATATATATTGAGTTAGAATAATGTATTTATGCTCTAAATTAAAACTATATTTAGTATTAGAAAGTAATTTATTAAAGCTACCCTTAGAAAAATTTTTAGAAGAAGTATTAAAAGCAGGTGTAGGAGTAATACAACTACGTGATAAATATAATACATATGATGAAAAATTAAAAACAGGTAGTATTATAAGAGAGATTACAGAAAAATATAAAAGCATATTTATAGTAAATGATAGTATTGATTTAGCAGTGAAACTAAAGGCAGACGGCGTTCATTTAGGTATTAATGACGGCGATATAAAATCTATAAAAGCAACTAACCCCAATATAATAATAGGTTATTCCTGTAATAATTTAGAAGATAGCATAAAAGCAGAGCAGTATGCAGATTATGTAGGCATAGGCCCATATAAAGAAACAAATACAAAAAAAGACCACAGGGCAGTTTTAGGTGCAAAGGGAATAAGTAATATAGTAAAAAGTATAACTATTCCTTCTGTTGCAATAGGTGGTATTAATTTGGAAAACGCAAAAGATGTTTTAAAGGGTAACACCACAGGCCTTGCCGTATCTTCTTATTTATGCAGTTCCATACAACCTTATGATGACGCTTTAAAACTTATGGAAATAATAAATGAAAGAGTTTGAGTTTTTAGAAACTTTAGCACATACATTTAATAATAAAGAAAATTTCATAGGCGATGATGCTGTTTTAATTGATAAATATTTATATACAAAAGATATAATAGTGGAAAACACCCACTTTTTAAAAACCACACCTTTAGAATATGTTATCCATAAACTTTTTACATCAAATATAAGCGATATTTCAGCTATGGGTGGCACTTCTTTATACTGTCTTTTAGGTATAGCAGTAGATAGTAATGAAAGTTTAGAACATATTATCCCCTTAGTAAAAAAAGAGTGTGATTATTATAATATTCACTTAATAGGTGGGGACACTACCTTTTCTAAATCAGGGTTATTTTTTTCACTAACAGTAATAGGGGTTAAAAATAAAAATGTAATATACAGGCATGGTGCAGAAAGTGGCGATATTATATTTTTATCACGGCCTTGTGGGTTAAACAAAATATCTCTTGAAAAAGAGTTAGGGCAAAATAATTTTAATATTAATAAATATATGCACTATAACACATATCCAGAACATAAACTAGGGGAGTTATTAGGTAATATAGAAGGTGTTACTTCCTTAACAGATATAAGCGACGGTTTATCAACTGATTTAATAAATATACTAGAAAGCTCAAATAAAAAAGGGGTGTTAGAATATAAAAAACTACCCCTTAACCATTTATATGATTATAATATTAACCATTTAGATTATTTTCTATCTTCAGGGGAAGAATATAGCTTGCTTTTTACCGTAAAAAAAGAAAGTAGTAGCTATGTAAAAGAGATAGTAAAAACCACCCTTGAAAAAGAAATCTATGAAATAGGCTATATTGAAGAAGGCAGTGGGCTATATTTAAAAGAAAACTCCAATTTAAAAAAGTTAGATAATACAGGCTATGAGCATTTTAAATAAATATGGTATATATTACTATATTTAATAATCAATATTATTATCAAGCAGTATTCAAATAATATTCAACTTGTAAAAAAACATATAAAATGATAAAATGATAATGTTATAAAGATAATTAGAGGGAATAAAATGAAAAACACATATCAAATACTTGAAGAGTTATTGATAACGCAAGAAAAATATAAATCGTTAGAAAATAATAATATATTAAAGACAAAAATATATGAAGATGCTTATAATTTAGATGCTGATTTACTAGAATTATTATTGAGTAATAACGAAGTAAATAAAATATTTTTTAGAGAAGTTAATGAAATAAAAGTATTTGATAGCCAAAAATTTATATCATTTATAAATTCTAAAAATTTCTTGCCAGATAGTTATACAAAATATTGTAATAAAATAGGATTAACGCACAATAATAATTTTATTTCAAAAAATAATGATGTTGTTCTTGATTTTCCATATAAAGATTGCGTTTTAGCAGGTGGGCAAACAAAAGACGACCAAAAAAGAGAAGAAATAGCTTTTAATGAAATAATAGCAAGAGATGAAATAGGGCGTATGTTAGCACCAAAAGTATTTACAAATGCAAAAAGATATACAAAAGACGGAGTAGAAGAAAATATAGAATTTAATGAAGATGATAATCTTATTATTAAAGGTAATAACTTAATAGCACTTTCTTCTATATTAGAAAGGTATGAAGGAAAAGTTAAATGTATATATATTGACCCACCATATAACACAGGAAATGATAGTTTTAATTATAATGATAGATTTAATCATTCTACTTGGCTAACTTTTATGAAAAATAGGTTAGAAGTTGCAAGAAAATTCTTAAAAGATGACGGAGTTATATTTATACAATGTGATGATAACGAACAAGCATATTTAAAAGTGTTGTGTGATGAGATTTTTGGTAGGGAAAATTTTGTAGGGTGTTTAATACACCAAAGAGCAAAAGGTGGTGGAAATGCTAAAAATATAGTTAAAGGACATGATTATATTTTAATTTATGCTAAAAATTTATCTATAGAACATAGATTTATAAGAGAAAAAGTTATACAAAAGAAAGTTATAGAAAGAGATGGAGCATTTTATATTAGAGATGATGACGTTATAAGAAAAACATTTGGTAAATATGATAAATCTATGGGAAATAGAAGATGTTTTTATGATGAAATCAATATATATAAAACACCTTCTCAAATTCAAGAATTAGAAAAAAAATTGGAAAGTGGAGAGTTGGTTTTGGAAGACTATGGAAATGGAAAACAGGTGTTTGTTAGTTACACAGCTGTTGAAAATTCTTATTCTAAACTTTATTCTATAATAAAAGCACTTTCTGAAGATGGAACAAATCATCTTTCAGAATTAGGTTTAGATTTTTATTCTCCTAAACCAGAAGAGCTATTAAATTTTATTATTTTTTCTTGTACAAATACAAATGACTTAATAATGGATTTTCATTTAGGCAGTGGCACAACTTGTGCAGTTGCACACAAAATGAAAAGACGTTATATAGGTATAGAGCAAATGGATTATATTAACACAGTTACCGTTCCTAGATTAGAAAAAGTTATTAACGGAGATAGGGGGGGGCATCCAAGTTATTAGATTGGCAAGGTGGTGGCTCATTTGTCTATTGTGAGTTAAAAGAAAACGGCAATCAATTAATAGATAAAATTCAAAATACAACCGAAGATAATATCAATCAAGTAAAAGAAGAAATTTATCAAGATAATAGAATTATTCCATATATAACAAAACAAGAATTAGAAAATGCAGACGAAGAATTTTCAAAAAGCAGTTTAGAAGAAAAACAAAAAGCAC
>CALADT010000191.1 GCA_937890655.1 uncultured Mucispirillum sp.
ACAGGCATGTATAGATAAATCAAACATTAATAGTGGAATTGCTGTTATATTTATTCCACATACTACTGCTGGTGTTTCTATAAATGAAAATGCAGACCCTGATGTATTAAAGGATTTAAAACAAATTTTTAATAAGGTTATACCAGAAAATGATAATTATAAACATTTTGAAGGTAACTCTCAGGCATATGCACTTTCCACACTAACCTCTGCCAGTATTACTGTTATTATAGAAAATGGTAAACTTGTATTAGGAACATGGCAGAGTATTTATTTTATGGAATATGATGGGCCACGACAACGAAAAGCCCACATTAAAATAATAGGCATATAAATGGAGGACCTATATGAGCAATGTAAGTGAAGACTTAAAACGTGTTTTTTTAGCAGGACTTGGTGCTGTTGCAAAATCAAGTGAAAAAGCAAAGGATTTATTAGAAGAACTTATTGAAAAAGGTGCTATTACTTTAGAACAAGGAAAAACCATTAATGAAGAATTAAAACATAATCTGCAAGAAAAAATTGCAGAAAAAGAAAGAGAATTAAACTCTGACTTAATTAGCCAAATTAAAGATATGGAAAATTTATCAGCAGATGATATTCAAATCTTAAAAGACAAAATAGCTGAATGCGAAAAAGAAAACGAAGAAAAATAATGAGTAAAAGTAAATATAATGAACGAACAAGGCTTCGTGAAATATTATCAATACTAAAAAAACATAATATTTTCTCAGGTGTTACTCCTGAAAAAGTAAGGCTTATTCTAGAAGAGCTTGGCCCAACATATATTAAAATAGGGCAAATTATGTCTATGCAGACGGAAGTTATTCCCCATGAATATTTAAAAGAGCTTGAAAAACTTAGGACTGATGTTCCACCTATGAGCGAAGAAGATTTAAAGTTTATTATAGAAGAAACTTACGGTAAAAATTTAAATGAGCTTTTTGATGATTTTGACTATAATTCATTAGGTTCAGCTTCAATAGCACAAGTGCACTCTGCTAAATTAAAAAGCAATGGTGCACCTGTTGTTTTAAAAATCCAAAGAAAAGATATTTATAAACGTATGGAACAGGATATTAAATTAATGCGACATGCTGCTAAAGTCGTCCAACGTGTCCGTAAAGATTCCATTGTGGATTTTAGTAATATAGTAGATGAATTATGGAAAACAGCTCAGGAAGAAATGGATTTTGTAAAAGAAGCAGAAAACGCTATTACTTTTTATAATAACCATGAACACCTACACTATGCCAACTGCCCTAAAGTATATGCAGAATTAAGTTCTTCCAAAATACTTGTAATGGAAAAAATTGATGGTTTTTTCATAGATGATGAAAAAGCAATGAAAGAAGGCGGTTATGATAGAAATGAAATAGCTAACAAATTAGCAGATGATTATATCGCACAGATTATTGATGATGGATTCTTTCATGCAGACCCTCACCCTGGCAATATTAAAATACATAATGGGCAGATTATTTGGATTGACCTTGGTATGATAGGCAGGATTAATAACAGAGATAAAAGCCTTATTGCTGATTTAATTTTTGCTATTGCAAAAAAAGATGTTGGTAAAATAAAAGATATAGCTTTAACTTTAGGCACACCTGTAAAAGACATTGACCATGTGAAACTATATTCTGATATTGATTTTTTTATTAATAAGTATTTAAGTATGCAATTTGGAGCATTAAGCCTTGCTTCCATAGTATCGGAGCTATTAGATATATTAAACTCCCATCAAATACATCTACCTGCGAATATATCTATGCTGGCTCGTGGTTTAATGACATTAGAAGGTGTTTTAGCATTTTTAAACCCTGATATTAATATGGTAGATATTACAGCAAACCATATTAAAAACAAGAAAAAACCAATGGAGGAATTTGTTAATAAAATACAACGTGTGTTAATAGAAATTGATGGTAGTATGGAAAAATTAGCTCTTATACCAGGATTTACAGTGGATATATTACGAATGGTAGCCAAAGGGCAAATAAAAGTTAATTCAGATATTCAAATTACAGAAACCACTCAAGTATTTATTGATAGGATGTTGAGAAAAATAATTTTAGGTATGATTATTGTAGCTATTATTGTTGGTTCAAGTTTAATAGCATTGGTGAATATACAGCCAGTGATATTTAAATTACCACTTTTTACATCTATTGGATATATAATAGCTGTTATTCTTTCATTTTCCTTATTTCGTGGAAAATACAAGTAATATTAATAATAAAAATTTTACTTGTAATACTTATATTACAAGTAAAACTATATTTATAAATTTTAAATTAATATTTTATATACAATTAACATGTAACATCATTAAAAATTACTAGTTTATTAAACAATAGTATCATATATAATATTTAATAATCATAAATATTATCATTAAATATTTCAAAAAATTATTTTTCT
>CALADT010000192.1 GCA_937890655.1 uncultured Mucispirillum sp.
TTCTATAACATACAGTATATCAAGTTATTATGTTGAGACAAGAAAAACAGAAATAGAAAGGCTTGAAAACAGCTTAAATGATATCAAAATTCTGACTGATGAAATGGATAATAATTATAATAATGTAAGTATCTCAGAGAAATCTGCATATATCAATAAGCTTCGTAACATACTGGCAGAATATCCACAGCTTTTTGGGAATAAATCTATATTTGATAGTTTATCATTAAATCTAACTTATAAGGGTCTTGAACCTGCTAAAATGCTTTATATAGATAAGATTGAAAATATACTCTCCCTTACTCTTGTGAAAGCAATGGAAGACAGTATATTAATAGAAAAGCAAACAGATAAGCTTGTAAGGGTACTATATATGTATAAGGCATTATTTGAAAGAGAATATTTGGATAAGTCTCTTTTAAAATTATGGGTGAAAGATAATTATGATTTATATAAAACTTATAACATATCAGATAAAACACTATGTACATATATAGATGACCTGCCTGTAAATTCATCTTTTCCAAACATAAATATAAGTACTACAGTGTTAGCAGAGGCTGTTAAAAAACTTAGTAATGCCACAAGGTCAGAACGACTTTATGCATTACTATCTTTTAGAGCAAACAGTATAGATGGAGAAGGTTTTTACAGCATTAAAGAGGATGCAGGCTCTGGGTTTGATGAAGTATTTGATATAAGCAGTAATTTTTATTTTATACCAAAAACATTTACATTAAAAGGTGTAGAAAAGTTATTTTCTAACATTACAGCATATATAGAAGATTTAGATAAAATAGACCGCTGGGCATTAAATATACAAAATGATGAAAATCTGGAACAGGATAATACAGCACTTTCTGTTGGTATTATTAACTTATATCTGCAGGAATATCAGCAGAAATGGCAAAGTGTATTAGAGAATTTAAAGCCAAAAAGGTTTAATGGTAATGATAGTGGATTAAGCATACTTGCTGTGCTGTCTAAGCCTTCAAATCCTGTAAGAGGTGTTATAGAAGTTGTAAGCACTAATACAGATTTAATAAACAGTTCTTTATTAAAACATGCATCAAATTTAGGTCTTCCTACTTCTAAGATAAGAAGTAATTTTAGTATATTAAGTGATGCCTTTATACTATATCACAATATAGCAAAACAGGACTCATTTTTTAATCAAGGGCTTGATTCTGTAAGCAGTAAAACTGGTATTCAGACGGAAGAAAAGCAGGTAAAAATAATGGATAAAATGAGCGAAGACACACAAAATATATATAAAAAAATAGTGGATTATGTTTCAGGAAACGCACCATCAAAAGATAAAATTACATATGCTTTAAAACCTGTTGAAATAGCTGATGATCCATTTTTTATAATTAATAAGGATGCAAAAGAGCTACCAGCTGAGATAGGAAATTATTATAAAATGATAGCATCTGATGCATGGAGTTTAATAGAATATCATGCAGGTATAGAGCTTAATAAAGCATGGCAAACAGAAATGTATGCACAGTTTATGAATCAGGTATCTTCATATTATCCAATAAACACGAATGGTAGAGAGCCATTAAAATTTGACGCATTTAGAAGCTTTTTTGGTAAACAGGGTGTATGGAATAAATTCTTTACACAATATCTTGACTTAATATTAGTAAAAAGATGGGATGTTTATGATATTAACCCAACATATTCATCAAAAATCAATTTTTCTAATGATTTTTTATCTACTGTATATAAGCTAGCTACTATAAGCAATGGGGTATTAGATGCTAATGATAATCTGGATGTGGATTTTACAGTAACAACAGTAGCACTGTCTGGAGATTATGGCAGTGTAGAATTAAGTTATGATAATAATATAATGGTTTATGATCAAACATTTCCAAGCAGTTTAAAAATAGTAGGTGGTAATTTTAAAGAGAATACAAAGTTAAAACTTGTTATTAAAGATTATAATGGTGCAGTAAAAGAAATACGAGAATATAGTGGTGAGTGGGCATGGCTACAGTTTATACAAAGTGGTAGAAATATTGGTAATGGAGTATATCGTTTAACATTTAATGGTAATGATAAACTATATTTTGACTGGAAAGTGGATGGTGGTAATGCATCATTAGACAGAGTATTAAAGTCTCTGCCTAATCTTACTATACCACAAAATATCTTAAAACGGTAGGGGTTTATGGAACAGTTACATATTAAAATAACGGATAGTATAAAATTAAAATCAGGCAGCATGCAAATGACATTTAATGAAGGTGGCGGTTATATAGGAAGTGATAGTAATTGCCAGTGGGTTGTTCAAGATGTGTTTGATACTATTCAGGGAAAGCATGTTCATATAAGATCAAATGGTGATAATTTTTGTTTAATGCCATGTAATGGTAGTAAACTTTATATGAATGGTGATCACAGTCCTATTATAAC
>CALADT010000193.1 GCA_937890655.1 uncultured Mucispirillum sp.
AATCCATAAAACATTCATCTATTACAAGTAAACTTTCATGTTTTTTACACTCATAAGCTATTTTTTCCATTAATTCATAGCTTATAACACTACCCACAGGGTTATCTGGATTTGTAATAAATACAATATTTGATAACTTTATATGGGGCAAAAATAATTCATCTAGCAAAAAGTTATTTTCTTCTTTTAAAGTGTATCGCAAAATATTTTTATTTTTTAATGATTTTTCATACTCACTAAAAGCAGGGCATAAAAGTAACGGTTTACTACTTTCAAAAACAAGTGGGATAAACCGTATTATTTCACTGGCACCGTTTGATAAACAGATATTTTCCACTTTTACATTTTCTTTTTCTGCTAGTTTTTCACATAATACTTTATAGTCATAGGGTGGGTATATAAAACATTTATCATAAGAATTAATAAATGTTGCCTTTAAATTTAGGTTTTCTGCATATGGGTTTAAACTGCTGGAAAAATCCACAGGGTATTTCCCATATTTATTGTAGTAGCTAAAAATATCGCCACCGTGGGTATAGCTTTTCATTATCGTATCCTATTTACTTAATATGTATATAATTAATATTTTTGCAATTAATAAAAGTAACAGCCCTAATATTGATGTTATATACATAAGAATGCAAGTTGTGGGTATATCATCTTTTTCAGGTGATTTTATATTGTCTCCAATATATGCTTTTTCTTCCACCTTACCAAAATAAATAGCGTTGCCACCAAGCCTTATACCTAATGCACCAGCTACTGCAGATTCAGGGTAACCACTGTTTGGGCTTGTATGTTTTCTACTATCTCTACGTAATATTTTATATGAAAGTTTATAGTTTAGCCCTGCAATAAATGATGATGCCACAAATAAATAGCCTGTTATTCTAGCAGGGATAAGATTAAAAATATCATCTAACTTGGCAGATATTTTACCTACATATAAATATTTTGTAGTTTTATAACCCATCATAGAATCAAGAGTATTTACAGCTTTATAAAGCATACCTAATGACGCACCACCTATAACCATATAAAATAATGGTGCAATAACACCGTCGCTTGTGTTTTCTGATACTGTTTCCACTGTGGCTTTTACCATATCTTCTTCGCTCATACTACTTGTATCTCGTGTTATAATATAGCTTAAATATCTACTAGCCATTGCTTTATTTGATAATAAAAGCTCCCTATATACAAGCATACCGGCTTCTTTTAATGAACCTAAGGCTAGTATTTGAAAACACAAAAATATCTCCAAAGCTATACCTAATATAAAAGATACATTATAGCATATTTTTAATATTATAAATGGTATAAGAAAAGACAGACTTGTAACAATAAGCACAATTAAAAAACCCATGATTAATTCAGATATTTTATCTTTTTTAAAGATTTTTCTAAAAGAATTATCTAAATAATTTATTAATTTTCCCATAAACACAACAGGATGAGGCATATTTTTTGGGTCTTTAAAAATAATATCTAAAATAAAAGCAGGTATAAGTATTATACTTGTATTCATAAAAACCTGTTTTTATAGTTTTTTAATAACTTTTAATTGGTTATTACTATATTCTGCAATATAGCCTTTGCCGTTATCCACTTGGTAATAATAAATATCATCACTTTCTTTACAAAACCTTGCAAATAAAGCCATAATCACTCCACCATGGCACACTAATGCAGAAGTGGATTTTTTTTCATTATCCATTATATTTATCATTTCATTAAAAGCCTGCAATATACGCTTACTAAACTCAATACCACTTTCCCCATTAGGTATTTTATATTCTGCCCTTGAGTTTCTAAAATTAATATAATGGGGGTTATCTTGTAATTCCATATGGGTTTTGCCTTCAAAAATACCAAAATCCATTTCTTTCATATTTTCTATTACAATATATTTTTCTTCTGGAAATATAATCTCTTTAGTTTCTATACACCTTTTAAGGGGGCTTGAAAAAATCATATCCACTTTTGGTTTATTTGCTTCCCATAATGTTTTTATTTTTTCTCTACCCTTTAAAGATAGTGGTAAATCTGTAAAACCTATAAACTTACCTTCTTGATTATATTGTGTTTGCCCATGCCTTATAAAATATATTGTTTTCATAATACTTAACTCTCCTTTATAATAGACGGTATGCCATAATATATACGGATAACTTTTTCACACCTGCTACTTAGTTCTGAAAGTAGTTTCCCTGTATATTCTCTCATTTGCCTATCACTTTTTTCTATGGGAATAATACCAGAACCTACTTCGTTACAAATTACTACTTCCATATTAGAATATATTATTTTTTCCAATAACTCCATATGAAAGTTTTCATTATAGTTATTACTATCTATAATATTTTTTATAAGCATATGCAAATTATAAATACCTTTTTTATTAAATAATGTATCTTTATTACAT
>CALADT010000194.1 GCA_937890655.1 uncultured Mucispirillum sp.
TTCTTTTGCAATATCACTAACACTTTTTAATGTTTTTTCAAGCCTTAATTCTTCATTATATGTAATAATTGCAACAGATAAATTTAGTTTATTCATATAATTTCCTAACTACTTCACTAGAAATTTCTTCTATTATTTCATTAGTGATATTATCAAACTCTTTATCTTTATAATTTTTTTCATCTTTATCTTTATCAGGAATAATATATGTAGTATTTTTATCGTTACCGTATAAACCCCACCTAGTAGGCGATAATACTTTATATTTTGGGTAAATACATACTGCTTTTTTACATAAATTACCTGCTATATGGCTTGGCCCTGTGCTGGTTCCTACATATACTTTGCATTTATCTATTAAAGCTGCAATTTCTAAAATAGATGATGCAGTATATACAAATACATTTTTACAATTATTTGCAATATATTCTGCCCTTTCTTTATCTTCTAAAGATGATGTTACAACAATCTGCTGTTCTTCTTTATTTTCATTGATTTTTTTAATTACTTTAATATATTCATCTACCGTTAAGTTTTTAGTAGAGCCACCAGAAAATGGATGAATTAATATATAGTTATATATTTCATTACCATTTAAAAACTTAAGTGCCATATTATGATACACTCTGCCATACTGCAACTTATCACATGTTATTTTTTGTTTATTAAAAAGTTCTATATCCATACTTTTAATTAAATCAAGATTATATTCTGCTTCGTTTTTAATAGATAAAGAACGTTTTTGTTTTATACCATAATTATATACAAAAAAAGATAATGGTTTTGATAATGGCCCTATTCTATATGGTGCACCACTTTTGAAAGCAAGTTTTAATACTTCTTTATTGGAATAAAGTGCTATAAAAATATCTGCCTTTATTTGTTTTAGTTTTTTATAAAGCTCTTTTTTGCTGTAATCATCTATGGGGATAACTCCATCAATAAATGTATATCCTTTCACTACTTCCATATTATATTTTCTTACCATAACATATAGTTTTGCTTTTGGATACATTTTCTTAACAGTAGATATAGTAGGAATAGACAGCACTAAATCCCCTATTTTATCTGTTCTTGAAATAATAATACTTTTAGGTTCTTTTTTTATTTTTTTACCTTTAAATATACCCATTTTTAACCCTTGCTGTTACTTATTATCAGCAATTTTTTCTTCCTGCTCTATTCTAAACTGCATTTCATAAAGCCTTTTATAAGTAGCAGAAGTTTCCACTATTTCTTCATGTTTTCCTATGGCCTCTATTTGCCCTTTATTAAATACCACTATCATATCAGCATTTAATATGGTGCTTAACCTGTGTGCCACCACAAATGATGTTCTTCCTTTCATTAAGTTATCAAGTGCTTTTTGCACTATACGTTCACTTTCTGTATCTAATGCACTTGTAGCCTCATCAAGAATTAATATTGGTGGGTTTTTAAGTAGTGCTCTAGCTATTGTTATACGTTGTTTTTGGCCGCCTGAAAGTTTTACTCCTCGTTCCCCACATAAGGTGTCATATTTTTCTGGAAATAATTCTATAAACTCATTGGCATAAGCTGCTTTTGCTGCCGCAAATATTTCTTCAGCTGTTGCATCATCTTTACTATATCCTATATTATTTCTAATTGTATCATTAAATAAAAAGGCGTCTTGAGAAACAGATGCTATATTATGACGCAAAGAGTATAAGTCATAATCTTTTATATTTATACCATCAATTAATATTGCACCACCGTTTACATCATAAAAACGTGGTATAAGGTTTGCCATAGTTGTTTTACCTGCTCCACTAGGCCCAACAAAAGCAACAGTAGAGCCAGCTTTTACAGTAAAAGATACATCTTTTAAGGCGTATAAATTATTATCATATGTAAATGATACATTTTTAAATTCTACTACTTTACCTTCTGCATTACATTCTATATTACCATAATTTTCAATATCCTCATCTGTTTCATGAAAAACTGCAAATACCCTTTCACTTGCTGCAATAGATGCTTGAAGTGCGTTATTTGATGCTGCAAAAAGTTTTACAGGTTCATATATTTGTACAAGTGCTGCTAAAAATGCTAAAAATGTCCCCGGAGTAGATTGGCCACTTATTACTTGATAGCCACCTATTAATAATACAGCACCTATTCCAAAAGAACCTAGTGCCTCTGTTAATGGGGAAGCAAGGTTACCTGCTAATACACTTTTATTAGCATACTTAATAGTTTCTGCATTAGAGTGTTCAAAACGTTTTATTTCTTTATTTTCTGCAACAAAGGCTTTTACCACACGGATACCAGAAAAAGATTCCTGTAACACACTTGTTAAATCCCCCATGCGTTCTTGACCTTTTGTGCTATATTTTCTTAATTTTTTACTAATAATTGATAATGGGTAAATAAATATAGGATATAATATTATAGCTATTATAGCCAGCTTATAGTTCATATAAATAACAACACCAATTAAACCTATCATGGTTAATACAGCACGGAACATATTAATAATAGTAGGAATAGATGACTGCACTAAATTAATATCGTTTGTTATTTTACTCATTAATACACCAGTGGACTGGTCAGCATAATATTTTACAGGCATTTTTACCATTTTTTCAAAGGTTTCATTTCTTAATTTTTCTATAACTTTATTACCTATATAGCTCATTAAGAACCCTTGTAAAAATAAAAAACCACTTTTTGCAACATATATTATTACAACAACAATAGGTAGTATGTAAAGATATGTATAATCGTTTGGCTTAAACATATTATCAAAAACATACTTTACTGCAACAGCTAATGCACCATTTGTAGAAGCTGTTATAATAGATGCTGTTATTGCTACTATAAGCATAAACTTATACGGTCTAAAATAAGGCCACATTAAACGGGCAACTTTTTTTACAGTGTTTTCTTTTTCTATTATATTATTCATAATTTTTTATATCCTTAACCGATTATTTTTCATGACAATTTAAACATTTATTAAGTGAAGCATGATTGCCATCTTTTGGCCACTGTGCATGACATTGAAAACACCTATCACCACAACCACCTTTTGATACAGAAAAGGCTTTCTTTTCAGCTGCAGGTTTATGACATTTTATACAAGTTGTTAGTGATATATGGGTAATATCTCCTATTAGTTTTGGATGACAAGTCATACAGTCCCCAGCACAGCCTGAAAAAGCGTTTTTTACATTTATACTTAAAAATAAAATTAAGGCAGCAGCGAGCAAGAAAGCCACTCCAACCCCATACTTCCTCTTAATGTTGTTTTTAACCATGTTCCTTCCTTTATTAATAAACCATTATTGATATTTTCTTCTATTTTGTTAATAAGTCTTATATCTATACTACCATATTTCTTTTCAAGGCTTAATAAATCCACACCTTTTTTCATACGCAGACCAAAAATAACATCTTCCAATAAAGCATCATATTCTGAAATTATCTCTATATTACAAACACTTAAAGGGTTTTTAATATAATCTTTAATACTTTCTGTATGATTATACCTTTTTCTTTCATTTTTTTCAAGAAAAACCATAGAATGTGATGCTGCACCAACACCTATATATTCCATTGACTGCCAGTATAAACTATTATGAATACTCTCTTTACTGTGTTTTGCAAAATTAGATGTTTCATATTTTAAATATCCATTTTTTTCACATATTTCTTCCACTTCTAAATATAATGTTTCATCAGTATTAAAGCCTTCTAAATAGTTTCTATCTGTTGCATCATAAGAATAAGCTGAAATATGAGCAGGGTTAAGTTCTATGATTTTTTCAAGAGTTTTTATGCTTAAATTATTATCTACATACGGTATATCATAAATCATATCCATATTAATATCTTTTCCGGTTTTAAGTAGTTTATAGGTTGCTTCTTCTGCCTGTTTAGATGAATGTATTCTGCCTAAAAGCTCCAACACTTTATCATTAAAACTTTGAACCCCTAAAGATATTCTTGAAATACTAGAATTTGTTATAATATTTATAAAATCATTAGATACACTTTCAGGGTTTGCTTCAATAGTAAACTCTGCCCCCCTATAATCAATATGATTATTTATGGCTAATAAAAGTTTTTCCAGCAACCTATATTCTAAAGATGAAGGCGTTCCTCCACCTATATAAATTGTATGAAAAGTTTTATTTTCAATAGATACAAGTTCACTAATAAGTGCATTAATATATTGCTCTTTTATACCATAATCCACTAATGGTTCAGAATAAAAATGACAATAAGGGCATATTTTATTACAAAAAGGTATATGGATATATAAGCCACGCATTATAAGTTATTTTTATAAAGTCCGTATGCAGCAAGGGACATACTTTGTGTAAAAACACCGTTTTTAAGCATTTCTTTTAGTTTTGCTTCGCTTACTACCACAGGCTGTGTATCTTCAAATAAATCAAGATTTTGACTGCCTGTAAAAGCACAACCTAAAGCAGCATATACATAACATTTATTTGTCATAAATGCAGGGTTTGGGTCAATTACTCCAATATGTATAATTTCTTTTGCCTTTGCTCCTGTTTCTTCTTCCAGCTCTCTGCCTGCTGCTGAAAGAGAATCCTCATTACTATTTAATGCTCCACCAGGAAATTCTAGTGTATCACTATTTGTGCCTGCTCTAAATTGACTAACAAGTATAAAATCACCGTTTTCCATAACAGGCACTATAATAGCCCAGCTACTCATATCCTGCACAGTAAAAACCATATTTTTATCTATCTTTTTATATTTATATTCTAAATGTCTAATAGATAAAATACTGTCGCTATATGATTTTACTTCCTTTATAAACTGCCAGTCTTTTTTCATATTATAATATTATATTTCCGTTATTTGAGCCAGATATAAGTTTAATATCTGAAGTTGCTTCTGTATATTTATTTTGTAAATCTTCTGGCACTTTTTCTATTTCATATAATATTTTATCATCTGAAATAAACCCTTTAAATTCTTCTTCAAAAGGAAAGCCGTAAGGAATTAATGCCATAGACATACCACCTGTTTCAGCAGGCATAAACTGTAAAGCACCAATATTTTTTATTCCTTTTTTTTCTTCATCTTGTAAACCGATTACAAAATCTCCACTTATTAATTTTACTAACCTAATAGTTGCCATTTTTTACTCCTTAAAATTTTAATAGAAACAGTTTTGTGTTTCCATAAATGTATTTAGTATATTTTTTCCTTCCAATGTTAATTGTAATTTATTATCCACTTCTTCTATTTTCTTTTCTGTTTGTAATTTATTAATTAAAAAAGAAATACGATTATTTTTCCAATTAAGTGATAAAGCAAGCTGTTCCACTGCTTTAGTATTATCTATATTATTTGTATTTAATATATCTAATAAAATATATTCATCAAGTTGTTTTTGCACAGATAAAGATTCAAGATATTTCATAAACACACCTTTTTCTGGAGCAAATATAACTGAAAAGATAAATAATATACCTATAACAGATACAATAGAACCAGAAATAGAAACTTCTGTTGGCCAAGCAATAGCAAAACCTATAATACAGGCAACTGATGATAAGAGAACAGAAACCACAGCAAGGCTGTATAAGTTTTTTGTATAATAAAGAGCGGCAGCAGCAGGACCTAAAATAAAAGCTGTTGTCATAAATATACCTGCAGTTTGGAAAGAAACAGATACACTTAAAGCCGTCATTATAACAAGCATTTTATCAATTTTTGATTCGTGCATTTTAATGGATTCTGCATACTGTTTATCTACTCCGTCTGCTTTAAATTCGTTATAATGAAGAACTACCATAACAATATTTATTATCATTACAATTAATATAGCATATAAAGCATAAGAACCAATATCTACTCCTGCAATACGCAACCTGTTAAAATAAGTAAAAGCTGTTTCCCCTAGATATATAATTGATGTATCAAAATTCGTATATTTATCAAAAGTTATATTAGAAGATATAAACATACCTAAACATAAAAATATAGATGATATAATAATGGAGATACCTTTTGCACGGAACCCTGTAATAGCTTTTATTTTTCTCACAAGTATCATACCTATTATGGCTGTAATTGAACCTAAAATAATTACTAAAGGTGATGATAAGAAATTTGAAAATATTAAAGCAATAGCAATACCAAGCATTGCAGAACGGTTTGTTGTATCTGCTGCATAGTAGTTTTTACGCATTACTAAAAAAGCTCCAGGAATTGAGCATGTTATAGCAGAAAGGATTATAACGATTATTATTTCAAACTCTATGGTAAACATTATACCCTCCTTCTGCTAATTCTTTTAGCTATTATACCTTTTGGAGCAATAAGTAATGATAATATAAAAATAACTCCTAGTGTTAAAGTCATTGCTATACCTAATGTTACAGTGCCTAAATTACTTGAAATAATTGAACCAATAGCACCACTTAAACCACCAAAAAAACCAGCAAGTAGGAATATATATATAAGCCTGTTACTCCATAACCTTGCAGTAACAGCAGGCATTAAAAACACAGTAACAGCTAAAAATACACCCATTAATTTTACAGTAAAAGCCACAAGCCAAATAACCATTATATTTATTAAATGGATATAAAACATAGTATGAAAGTGGGTAGTTTTAGCTAAATCTGTATTAAATATTACAATTTTTATTCTTGTAAAATATAATAGCATAACTAAAACAATAACCAAAGAACTAACACGTAAAAATATAAATTCTTCACTTGTTAATGATGCTGTTTCCCCAAATAAGTAAATATCAATCCCAGAATCCATAGCACCACTTATTTGCCTAATATATGTAATAAGTGTAATACCAACCCCTAGCATTACAGCAGTCATAAGGCTTTGTATAATATGTGGGTGCAATACATCTGCTTTATAAAGTATATTAAGTAAAGTTATTATTACTAACGCCCCTGCAATAGAACCTGCAAATGAAAATACATATTCATCTATCTGCCCAAAAACATAGGGGCTAAAGGCGACACCTACCCCTGCTAGTAAATGAAATACTAATATACCAACAAAAGAGCCAGAAGCAATAGCGTTTACTTCAATACTTCTTCTTTGGTATGATAAAAACACACCTAACATACCAGCACTTAAACCTAGTAACGATGAGCTTTTAAGCATTGTTTTAAAAATAAATGTATCACTAAACTCAAGCATGGTTTTTTTCCATATGTAGTCTTATATTTTTTATCATACCGGCACTTAAACCGTAAGCTTTTTCAAAATTTTCTTCTGTTAGAACTTTATCTGTTTCGCCCATATCAATAAGCCTAACATTTAAAAGTGCTGCCATATCAAAATAACGTGGTATTGTAACAAAATCATGGTGAGAAACTATTACCGTTTTCTTTTTATGCCTTAATTCCTGTAATACTTCCACAATAATATTAATACTTTCTTCATCTACTGCAACAATAGGGTCATCCATAATATAAACTTCAGCATCCTGCACCAATGAACGGGCAATTAAGGCACGGTGCTTTTCGCCCCTTGTTAAATCGCATATATTTTTTTTGTATATTTTTTCAAGGCCTAACCTTTCAAGAGATTCCATTGTTAAAACTTTATCTTTCTTTTTTTCACTGTTTTTTTGTTTTATTCTGTTATAAGAACCCATATAAACAAGGTCATAAAGGTTAATAGGAAAATCCCAGTTTACTGCATTTCTTGCAGGCACATATGCAACGTTATTTTTTAAAGGCCTTGTAGGGCGGGAGAATACAAACACATTACCAGCAGATGGTTTTTCTATTCCTGCAATAGTTTTTAATAGTGTTGTTTTACCTGAATTATTAGGCCCAAGCACTGCTAAAAGCACACCTGTTGGAACATCCATATTAATATTTAAAAGGGTTGGTTTCCCCTTATATTCTACTGTTATATTTTCAAGCCTAACAGCTACATTTAGCTGTGCTTCATGCTCTTTTGATGAAAACGTTCTAACCATAATATTACCTAATATGTTATTTTTTTAAGGCTTTTACTATTGTATCCACATTGTGGTGCATCATATCAATATAGGAATGTTTATCCCCTAATGTTTCAGAATATAATGTGCCACCTATTTTTACATTATGTCCTTTTGCTTTTAATGAGGATTGTAAAAGCCTTATATTTCTATCAGATACAGTTGCTTCAAAAAACAATGTATCCACATTTTTTTCTATTAAAAGTTCTGCTAAATCATTAATTGTAGCAAGAGTTACTTCCGTATGAGTGCTTATTTTTTGTAATGATAATGTTTCAAAACCGTATGCTTTTCCAAAATAAGCAAAAGCGTCGTGTTCTGTTACTATTATCCTTTTTGATTGTGGAATATCTTTTACCCGTTCTTTAATATATTTATCTAACTGATTTAAGGAATAAAGCATAATATCTTCATTCATAAAATAAACCTGCTCATTAGCTTTATTCATTTCCACTAAACTCTCTGTAATAAATACAGTAGCTTTGCTCCATAATACAGGGTCATGCCATATGTGTGGGTTTACTTTATCATCTTTATATATTAAATCTTCCTGTGGGATATTTTGAATAATTGATATAGCCGGTGTAATATTACCTATTTTACTCAAAGCCCACTCTAACCTGCCTTCTAAACCACCACCGTTATATATAATAAGAGATGAATCAGTTATACGGATAATATCACGTTCATTAGCTGAATATGTGTGTGGGTCAATACCTTTTCTTATGGCTATATTGGTTTCTATAAAATCCCCACCAATAGATAACACTAAATCGTTTATTATTTCATTAGAATTCATTATAAGGGATTTATTGCCTTTAAAACTTTTTGTTTGGCAACCGTATGTAATGAGTATTATACTTAATAATATATATATTTTTTTCATAATTTATATTATACCATCATTTTGTAAAATTTTTGCAAATTCTGAAAGTAGGTCATTTTCTTCTACTTTTTTTATAATCTGTCCCTTTTTAAAAATAAGCCCTTGTTTTAAACCACCTGCAATACCGTAATCTGCTTCACGAGCTTCCCCCGGCCCATTTACAGCACAGCCCATAACAGCTACACTAACTAAACTTTTTGACTGCTGTAACATATTTTCCACTTGGTTAGCAAGGTCAATCAAATCAATTTCTGTTCTGCCACAGGTTGGGCAGGATATTATTTCAGGCCCACGTTTTCTAATATCCAAAGAAGATAATATTTGCCATCCGGTTTTTACTTCATCGCAAGGGTCCCCTGTTAAAGAAACACGTAAAGTATCCCCTATTCCACAGGATAATATGGCACCTATTCCAACGGCTGATTTTATAGTGCCAGAAAACAGTGTGCCTGCTTCTGTTACCCCTACATGTAAAGGCGAATCATCTTTTTCAGAAAAAAGTTTATATGCTTTTATAGTCATAGGTACAGAGCTTGATTTTAATGAAACTTTAAAGTTATTAAAGTTCATATCGTATAAATATCTAATATTTCTAAGGGCTGATTCCACAATGGATTCTGCTGTTACCCCATATTTTGCTAGTAAATCTTTTTCTAAAGAGCCAGAATTTACACCCACCCTAATGGACGCACCATTGGCTTTTACAGCATCAGTTACTATTTTTAGCCTGTCAAAACCTCCAAGGTTTCCTGGGTTAATACGTATACAGTCTGCGCCGTTATCTAATGCAGATACAGCCAGCTTATAGTCAAAATGAATATCTGCTATTAATGGAATATTTATTTTGTCTTTAATATGTTTTAATGCAAGGGCAGCTTCCATATCAGGCACAGCAGAACGGATTATTTCACAGCCTGCTTTTTCTAGTTTACTAATTTGTTCAATGGTTGCAGTAATATCTCTTGTATCTGTATTAGTCATGGACTGAATACGGATAGGGTTGCCACCACCTAATAATATATTGCCTACTTTTATTTCCCTGCTTTGCATAAATTATACCTGACTTTATATTAAATATTTTGTTAGCTTACCATATTTAACCATATAAAATCAACTTCTAATTTATAAAATTATTTAAATCCTATGAAAGCCTTATAAATGACTTTATAGACATTACGGACACTATCTTTTTAATAATCCCATATTATATAAAAAAATTATTAGGAGTAAAAAATATGAATAATCTGCTAAATAAAATTAGAATACGTATAAACGATATAGAATCTTTTGAATTTTCAAACAATGAGCTTATATCATACATTAATAACGGATTAAGTAATGTGGAAAATATTTTAGCCATAAACCATGTAAAATTTAATATATCACTTTTAAAAACTACATCTTCTTTATGTGCTATACCAGATGATTTAATACAAATTTATAAAATCATAGAAAACGGATTAGAAATACCACAAAAAGATATTATTTCCAATAAATATGGCTACTATATTTTAAATAATAATATTATACTTCCATGCACTAATGCTGATATTTACTATATAAAAGAGTTCCCACGGTTGCAAGAAGATGATACTTTAAAATTACCTTCTATTATTATAGAATACCTTTATTTATATACTGTTATTAAAGCCTTATCACGGCTTGAATTTAATATGGATAAAGAAGAAAAAGAATTATTAAACACTACAAACATGATGATAAAACATATGCTCCATAAATACGGTAACAATACTATGGAACGTTTTAATGGATATAGTTTATGAAAAAAACATCAAAAACCTCAAGAAATGCAGTAGCAAAACTTTTTAAACCAATAGGTGGAATGTGTAATACTATTAGTGGAGAATATATTAAAGATAATCAAGCATGTAGTATTTCAGGAGTTATTTATAATGAAGATATTAACTCCTTTCATGGCTCCTATATCTATGACAATATTTCATCATATAATGATTATGTTTTTTATAAACTATTTAATGTAGAATATAAATCAAGACAGTGCCTATTTGCCACATATAATGGTGGTATATATAATATTACAGAAAATAAAGCATACCCCATAGAAAGCAATGTTGTGCCAAGCCATATTATATTTAATCAAGATGGGTTATTTATATCTTCATCATATAATGTTTATCATTTAAAAAATACAGGGGAAAAAGAAAAAATAACATTTTCATTATCGCCTTTTGCATGGCAGCGTATTTCTCCACGTCAAAGCCCTAATTTACCTACTAACTCTCTTTTTTACCATAACGGCAGGCTTTATTTTTCTGATGCTAGGGGAGTAGGCTATATGGTTGAAAATGCAAAAGAAGTAAAAATACTTAATAAATCATTATCTAACCTTGATTTTTGTTTTTGTAACCACCAGCTATATGCTTTTGATTACCAACAAATATATATAATATCCCACGATGAAATAACATTATATGAAGATATTTCAAAATATAATCTTAATGTTAAATTTACATCATCTTTTGATAACGAGCTTGTAGCCTTATATACTGAAGATAGAAATTACAGTGTAATATGCTTTAATGTGCTTTATAAAACCATGAAAAAATATAAAGTAAACTTAACTAAAGGGGTAAATACATTAGGGTTTAAGTATATAAAAGTAATTAATAGGAAATTTTACTTTTTAATTAATGAAACAGATAGCTCTATGGCTGTTATAAAATCTTCCCTTTATGAAGGCACATTTAATGGTATTGTATTTAATATTACTAAACCAATATTTGAAAACAGAAATTCTACAATATATTTGCAGAATATTTTTTATTTACATAAATCTCTATTTTGCTATTATGCAGCAGATTTAAAACATGCTAATGCTGTAAAAAATATTGAACTTTATGAAATCTCAAATGGGTCTTTAATTTTATTAGATTATATTAACCCACCATCAAATGTAGGTTCATCAACTAATATTGCAATAAATAATAACAGGATTTATGCTGCCAATACTTATGGTATTTTCTATGTGGATATTCTGCCGGATAAAGAATATATACCATGCTTATTAACCCAAACGGCAGGCTTTGTGTTCCACAGGGTTCAAGCCTTTATTTTAGTGGAGTTGGGGATTTTAGTAACTGGACATGGGGCACAGATATAGACGCTTTATTTGTGGAAATAGGTTATAAAGACGGTGGTAAAATTACGTATGCAGTTGTGGTGCTGGATAGTATTATTGTTTTTAAAGATAATGGTAATATATACAGGCTTTCAGGTAGTTATCCACTTTGGTCTGTTTCTAAATTAGGGGAAGTGGATATAGTTACAAGTAATGCACTTATTTATGGTTCGCAGATTATTTTTGGTTCATCTTCTGGTATTAAAAAAATTAGTGCCACAGAATATTATGGTGATTTCTTTTTGTCAGACTATCAGTTTAATATGCAGGATAAAAATGTTCAAAGTGTTTCACTATGTAGTAGTAGAAATAATATTATATTTGTATCGCAGGATTATATTTTTGAATACAGCAATGTTTTAAAAGGTTTTTATATTTATGAAAATAATAAAAATAATAAATTTATTCAGGTTATAGAAATTTTTAACCCTGATAAAACATATAATACATATGCATTAAACAGCAGTGGAAGGCTTTTTATGCAAAATAAGAATAAATTAAATAATGTAGAAGTTATATATAAAGAAATTAAAAGTAATTTAAATATGGTTATAAAAGCTGTTGTAGTATATACACCATTACTAAATGAAGAAAAATCGTTTAATTTAATAATAAATGGAGATACATATAAACTACAATTAAAAGCAAATAAAAATCGTCATAAATATTTTATCACAAAAAAAGTAAATAAACTTCAAATAAAATTAACCCATAAGGGTGATTTTTTTATTGATAACATATTTATAGAATACGCCCAAATAGGCGAATAAAACAAGGAGAAAAAAATGGGATTTTTTGATGGATTTAATAAATTAATGTTTGGAGAAAACAAAGCCAGTAATAAACAGCAGGAGCAATATAATAAAGTTACAAATATAGATAACAGAATGAAAGACTTTGAAAACCTTTCAGGGCAGGCAATAAACAGCCTTGCAAATAGGGGGATAGTAAATTCATCTGTTACATCAAAAGCATTAGGTAGTGCTATGGCTCAAGCAGAAGATAACTACTGGAACGACCAAATGAAATTGTTAAATTACAGCTACGGAAAAGATAAAGAAGGAATAGCTGGAAATTTAATGAAAAATGCAACATCTTCCTTTTTTGGAGCATTATAAATATCGGGGCTTCTGCCCCGAAAAAAAAAATTATTATTTTTCTTATTTATATTTTATAATTTTATGTATATTATATAATAAATTTACTTAAGGAGATATAAGATGGATTATGAAAATAATTACCAATTATATAATCAGGTTTGTTCTATTGTATGCGATAATCATTATGGATATAGTAAAAATGATGCAATAAGTAGTATATCTAAGTATGCTGTAAAAAATAATATAAATTTATCAGAATCTTCTAGCAACAACAAGTTTGATACTATTATGCTATATTTAAAAAATTTGGATTTAGCTCAACTTATTGATTATTTTATTGAATTAGCTAATTCAGATAACTTTAAAAAACAACAAGATGTTATTGACTTATTAAACAATATACATGTTAATCATAAAGATTTAATAAAAGATAAATCAAATTATAAAAAAATAATAAAAAATACTACACATTGGTTAGAAAAATATGAAAAAGCCTATAAAGAGTATAAAAATGGATTAGAATTATTTAATACAAATAATTATGGACGTAATATAATAGATAATATGCGTTTATCTTATGAATTATTACTTAAAGATTTGTTAAATAATAATTCTTCATTAGAAAAACAAAATAATTTTTTAAGTAATGCTTTAAGAGAAAAAAATATATCTAAAGAAATTCGTGATATTTTTATTAATTTATTTGAAAGATATTACATGTATAATAACCGTAATGCAAAACATGATAATACTTTTAATCAATATGAAGTAGAATTTATAATAGAACAAACAAGTATTATGATGCAATTTCTTATAAAAATATTAGGTGAGAATAAAAAAGAAAAAAATATTTTTGATTTATAATTTAGTAGTATATTTAAATTATTAATCAAAAATTTTAATACTTATAAAAAAAGCCTTTTATGGTTATCCATAAAAGGCTTTTAAGTTTATCTTTTTGGTTTAGCTGTTTCTTTTATATACACTATACCGTTTTTGTGTCCTGGAATAGAACCTTTAACAAGTATAACATTTTTTTCAGGCATAACTTTTACAACTTTTAATCTTTGAGTTGTAACTGTTTCCACACCTAAATGCCCAGCCATTTTTTTACCTTTATTTACTTCTGCAGGCCATTCTTTCATACCTATAGAACCTAATCTACGGTGAAAGCCTGAACCGTGACCACCAGGGCCACCTGCGAAGTTCCAACGTTTCATACCACCAGCAAAACCTTTACCAATAGTAATACCTTGAATATCAACTAAATCACCTTCTGCAAACATTTCTGTGCTGATAGTTTGACCAACATTGTAGTCATCTATTGCATCAACACGAACTTCACGAAGATATTTCATAGGCTTAACATCTGCTTTTTTAAAGTGTCCAGCCATAGGTTTATTAACTTTTTTTTCTGAGAGTATCTCTTCGAACCCGATTTGTATAGCGTTATAGCCATCAGATTCAACGGTTTTCTTTTGTACAACTACGCATGGACCTGCTTGTACAACCGTAACCGGAATAACCGCTCCGTTCTCAGAGAATATTTGTGTCATTCCGATTTTTTTACCGATAATTCCCTTTGCCATTTATTCCTGCCTTTATTAGAGTTTAATCTCTACGTCTATGCCCGCAGATAGCTCAAGATTCTTAAGCGCATCAATTGTTTGAGGATTATACTCAAAAATATCTATTAAACGCTTATGAGTCCTTATTTCAAACTGCTCACGAGAGTTTTTATCAACGTGAGGAGAACGTGTTACACAAAATTTTTCTATGCGTGTAGGCAGTGGTATAGGACCCACTACCCTTGCGCCAGTTCTTTTAGCTGTATTAACAATGTCTTTTACAACTTTATCTAAAATTTTGTGTTCAAAAGCTTTAAGTTTAATTCTTATCTTTTGATTTTCCATTATATTATACCAGCCTGATTACTCAATGATTTCAGTAACAACGCCTGCACCAACTGTTCTACCACCTTCACGGATAGCAAAACGTAAACCTTTTTCCATAGCAATAGGTTGGATAAGTGCAACTTCACAACTAATATTATCACCAGGCATAACCATTTCTTCTTTAGATTTTAAAGTAATGATACCTGTAACGTCAGTAGTTCTGAAGTAGAACTGTGGACGGTAACCACTGAAGAATGGAGTGTGACGGCCACCTTCATCTTTGTTTAATATATAAGCTTCAGCTTTGAATGTTTTGTGTGGAGTAATAGAACCTGGTTTAGCTAATACTTGACCACGTTCAACTTCATCTTTTTTAGTACCACGAAGTAACACACCGATGTTATCACCAGCAACACCTTCGTCTAAAAGTTTACGGAACATTTCAACGCCTGTAACTGTTGTTTTAGTTGTGTCATGAATACCAACGATTTCAATTTCTTCACCAGTTTTAATAACACCACGTTCAACTCTACCAGTAACAACTGTACCACGACCTGAAATAGAGAAAACGTCTTCAATAGGCATTAAGAATGGTAAATCAACAGCACGTTCTGGAGTTGGGATGTAAGAATCTAATGCTGCTAATAAATCCCATATTGGTTTAGTTTGTGTTTCATCTTGTGGGTTTTCTAATGCTTTTAATGCAGAACCTTTAACGATTGGTGTATCGTCCCCTGGGAATTCGTAAGAAGATAATAATTCTCTGATTTCCATTTCAACAAGTTCTAAAAGTTCTTCATCATCAACCATATCACATTTGTTCATGAAAACTATGATGTATGGAACGCCAACTTGACGAGCAAGAAGGATGTGTTCACGAGTTTGTGGCATAGGGCCATCAGCTGCAGAAACAACTAATATAGCACCATCCATCTGTGCAGCACCAGTAATCATGTTCTTAACATAGTCGGCGTGACCTGGGCAGTCAACGTGTGCATAGTGACGAGTTTCAGATTCGTATTCAACGTGGCTTGTTGCAATAGTGATACCACGTTCTCTTTCTTCTGGTGCTTTGTCAATATTTGCATAGTCTACAAATGAAGCAAGACCTTTTTGAGATAATACGTTTGTTAAAGCTGCAGTTAATGTAGTTTTACCATGGTCAACGTGACCGATTGTACCAACGTTAACGTGTGGTTTTTTTCTTTCAAATTTTTGTTTTGCCATAATTTATTCCTCCGAAATCTTTTAATTTCTAGCTTTTATTATTTCATCTGCAATATTTGCAGGCACTTCATCATAATGGTCAAACTGCATAGTATATGTAGCACGACCTTGTGTAATAGAGCGTAACTCAGTAGAATATCCAAACATTTGTTTTAAAGGAACCATTGCATTAATAACTTGTGCGTTACCTTGAACAGTCATACCTTCTATTCTACCACGTCTTGAGTTTAAATCACCCATTACATCACCCATGTATTCATCAGGTGTTACAACTTCAACTTTCATAATAGGCTCTAAAAGAACAGGAGAACCTTGTTTCATACCGTCTTTAAATGCCATAGAAGCTGCGATTTTAAATGCCATTTCGTTTGAGTCAACTTCGTGGAAAGAACCGTCAAATACAGTTACTTTAAAGTCAACAACTGGATAACCTGCTACAATACCGTTTTCCATAGCTTCAGTTACACCCTTTTCAATAGCTGGGATATATTCTTTAGGTATAGCACCACCAACGATTTTGTTTTCAAACTCAAAGCCTTTTCCTGGCTCAAGTGGTGTCATTTCTAACCAACAGTGGCCATAGTTACCTTTACCACCAGACTGTTTAATGTATTTACCTTCAGTTTTAACTGCTTTACGGAAAGTTTCACGGTAAGCAACTTGTGGGTTACCAATATTTGCTTCCACTTTAAACTCTCTTTTTAAACGGTCAACAATAATTTCAAGGTGAAGTTCACCCATACCAGAAATAACTGTTTGGCCAGTTTCTTCATCAACTCTTACTCTAAAAGAAGGGTCTTCAGAAGCAAGTTTACCTAATGCAACAGAAAGTTTATCTTGGTCTGCTTTTGTTTTTGGTTCAATAGCAATAGAGATAACTGGCTCAGGAAATTCCATAGCTTCTAATATAATTGGTTTTTTTTCATCACAAAGAGTGTCCCCTGTTGTAGTGAATTTAAGACCAACTGTTGCACAAATATCACCTGCGCGGATTTCTTTTATTTCTTCACGTTTATTTGAGTGCATTTTTAATAAACGGCCAATACGTTCTTTTTTATCTTTAGTAGAGTTAAGAACATAGTTACCTGCTTCAAATACACCAGAATAAACTCTAAAATATGCAAGCTGTCCCATATATGGGTCTGTCATAATTTTGAACGCTAATGCTGCAAATGGTTCATCATCACTTGCAGGGCGAGTTTCTTCTGCATTGCTTTCTGGATTAATACCAGTGATTGCAGGAATATCTAATGGAGAAGGAAGATATGCTACAACTGCATCTAAAAGTTTTTGGATACCTTTATATTTAAATGCTGTTCCACACAATACAGGGTTAAACTGTAATGCACATGTTCCTTTACGAAGTGCAGATACTATTTCTTCGTTGGAAATTTCTCCACCTTCTAAATATCTTTCCATAAGTTCTTCATCTGCTTCAACAGCAGTTTCAATCATTTTAGAGCGGTATTCTTCAGCTTTATCTTTTAAATCAGCTGGGATTTCTACCACTTTATAATTCATACCGAAGTCGCCTTCTACATCCCAAATATAGCCTTTCATTTCTATTAAATCAACTACACCTTGGAATTTATCTTCAGCACCTATTGGTATTTGAACTGCAACTGGAGTTGCACCTAGCCTATCATTCATCATTTCAAGAACACGGTAGAAGTTAGCACCTGTTCTATCCATTTTATTAACAAAAGCTACTCTTGGAACTTTATATTTATCAGCTTGTCTCCAAACTGTTTCAGACTGTGGTTGAACACCTGCAACAGCACAGAAAACACCCACTGCACCGTCTAATACTTTAAGAGAACGTTCAACTTCAATAGTAAAGTCAACGTGTCCTGGAGTATCAATTATATTAATAACATAGTCATTCCAGAAGCATTGAGTAGTAGCAGAAGTAATAGTAATACCTCTTTCTCTTTCCTGCTCCATCCAGTCCATAGTAGCTGCACCATCATGAACTTCACCTATTTTATAGTTTACACCTGTGTAATATAAAATACGTTCTGTTGTTGTTGTTTTACCAGCATCAATGTGAGCCATGATTCCAATATTACGAGTTGTGCCATGATACCGATGTTTCTTTGTAAATCTAATGATTTTGCTCTTGCCACAAGAAACTCCTGTTATTACCATCTAAAATGAGCGAAAGCTCTGTTTGCTTCAGCCATTTTATGTGTATCTTCACGTTTTTTAATAGAAGCACCTTTATTAGAAGCAGCATCCATTAATTCGCCAGCAAGACGCTCAATCATAGTTCTTTCTTTACGAGAGCGAGATGCTGTAATAATCCATTTAATAGAAAGTGCTTGACGTCTAGCAGGTCTAACCTCTGTTGGCACTTGGTATGTAGCACCACCAACTCTACGAGATTTAACCTCAAGAACAGGTTTAACATTTTCAATAGCTTTTTTGAAAATTTCAATACCTTCTTCGCCGCCTCTTTCTTTAATTAAATCTAATGTTCTGTAAAAAATGCCTTCAGCAACTGATTTTTTACCAGAATACATTAAGCTGTTAATAAATTTTGTTACAAGAATATCTTTGTAGATTGGATCTGGTAACACTTCACGTTTTTTAGTTCCTCTTCTGCGTGCCATTTATATTCCTCTCTTATTTAGGCCTTTTAGCACCGTATTTAGAACGGCTTTTCTTTCTGTTTGCAACGCCTGCTGTATCTAATGCACCACGTACAACTTTGTAACGAACACCAGGTAAGTCTCTAACCCTACCACCACGAATAAGAACAACTGAGTGCTCCTGTAAATTGTGGCCAATTCCTGGTATATACACTGTTACCTCAATACCATTTGTTAAACGAACCCTTGCAACTTTTCTTAAAGCTGAGTTAGGTTTTTTAGGTGTTGTGGTATAAACACGAACACACACCCCACGTCTTTGTGGGTTTGCTTGTAATGCCGGAGATTTAGTCTTTTTAATCATTTCCATACGACCAAATCTAACTAACTGATTAAGTGTCGGCAAAGAACACCTCCAAATAAATTATGGTTTTCACCACGATATATTATTAAAATTTTTCTGCCCTTTAAAAAAGCAATTTTAATTATTCACATATTTATATAAGCTTGTCGGAAACTCCCTTTCAAGATACTGCGTGGATGCATATAGTTTGTTTCCATCACTATTAGTGGGGGTAATACTATATCATCTTAAATAAAAAATCAAGTATTTTTTTTAATTATTACTATTTTTTTATTAATATATCTTTTAATTATATATATAAAGTTTTCCCACTGCTTATTTTCTTCATTTTTTTTCTAATTCTTCTAAAATTTCCCTTGTTCTTATTAACGCTTTATCTATATGGTTTGTAACGTTTTTCTCTCCTATCATTTCTATAAAGTGCATTTTTTTAAGTGTAGCATATGGCACTGGGTTTACTCCTGATAACACAAGCTCTGTGCCTGCTTTTTTACAAGTTTGGTAAAAGTTTTCTAAAGCGTGTTCCCCTGTGGCATCAATAGCCGGCACATTTCTCATTCTTAATATAAAAACTTTTGGGCTTTTCCCTATTCTTTCAAGGGTATTTATAAGCATATCTGCAACACCAAAGAAAAAAGGTCCGTTTATTTCATACACTTCCACTCCTTCTGGTATATCTTTTTTAGAAGTGGCGTCTTTATCATAAACTTCATTTTTTGATTCTGAAGCATCAAAGTTCATTTTACCCATAGATGTAACATCGCTCATTCTTTTCATAAATAAAAGTGATGCAAGTATAACACCCACTTGAACAGCTGCTGTTAAGTCTATAACTATTGTAATAATAAAGGTTGTTAAAAGCACAGCTATATCGCTTTTTGGGGAATTAAATAAATTTTTCATATTTTTAATACCCATCATATCCACAGCCACAACCAATAACACACCAGCTAAAGCAGACATTGGTATAATCTCTATTAAAAACGAAAAGAAAAGAATAAATAAACATAAAAATAAAGCATGCACCATACCTGCAACCGGTGTCTGCCCACCTGTTCTCACATTTGTAGCTGTTCTTGCTATTGCGCCTGTTGCAGGAATTCCACCAAAAAAACCTGTTAATATATTTGCAGCACCCTGCCCTATTAATTCTGTATTAGATTTATGATGACTGCCTGTCATACCGTCTGCTACAACAGCTGATAAAAGGGATTCTATCCCTGCTAAAAGTGCTATGGTTAATGCTGCCGGAAATAAAGCTCTTATTTTATCAATAGTAACTTCTGGCACTGAAAAAGTTGGAAATACTGCATTGATTTCCCCAAATCTTGCACCTATTGTTTCCACATTTAGCCCAAGAAAATAAGATACTGCCGTTACTATGATTATGGCTGCCACATGGGATGGTATATTTGTGGAAATTCTACGAAAAATCAATATTATTAATACAGTAGATACCCCTAAAATAGCAGCATATATATTTAATTCAGGAAAATGGGTTACAATATTTATAATTTTATCTGCAAATGCTGGAGAGCTTTCTGCATATTTTAACCCAAGAAAATCTTTTATTTGTGATGAAAAAATAACAACCCCTATACCTGCTGTAAAACCTGTTGTTACAGGATATGGAATAAATTTTATGTATGTGCCTACTCTTGCTATTCCTAAAAATATTAATATAATACCTGCCATAATTGTGGCAATTATAAGCCCGTCATAACCAAAATCAGATATTACACCATAAATTATAATAACAAAAGCACCTGTTGGGCCACCTATTTGGTATTTACTACCACCCAAAAACGATATAAAAAAACCAGCAATAACTGCTGTAAATATACCTTGAGAAGGGGTTGCACCACTGGCAATGGCAAAAGCTAAGGCCAAAGGTATAGCCACAATGCCTACTGTCAACCCTGCAAATAAATCCTTTTTAAATGTTTTTAATGAATAGGTTTTAATTGTTTCAAAAAATACTGGTATAAACTGTTCTTTTCCTGACATACTAGACTCCCATTAAGCATATATGTTATCCTTATATTACTTATAATATAAAATTACAATAGATTTTATTACAAATTTATTTTTTTATTGATAATATAATATTTTAGTGATATAAAGCACTATGAGTTTAAAGGGATGTAACCACGGCTGTATTCAGATAAAAGTGGAACAAATGAAAGAATTTTATCTTTTTAGATGCACAGCTGTGAAAAAGTATATTACAAAAGATGAAGTAAAATCTCGCTGTAACCTTTTTCAAGGTCCAATTAAAATCAGAGAATATTCAATAGATGAGTTTTTACCTTAAAAAATAATATAATTATCAATAATATGGAGAATTTATGACAAAAACATCATTACCAAAATATACAAAAGCAGAAGAAATTATGAATGCTGTTACCCACGGCATAGGTATAGCTTTAAGTATTGCAGGGCTTGTTATCCTTGTGGTGTTTGCTGCTATTTATGGGGACGCATGGAAAGTTGTAGCTTCAGCAATTTATGGTGCTTCTATGATTGTGCTATATACTGCTTCTACTCTTTACCACAGCTTTTCTAAAACAAAAGCGGCTTCTGCTTTAAATATGTTTGACCATATATCTATCTACTACCTAATAGCAGGTTCTTATACCCCTTTTATGCTTGTTAATCTTCGTGGTGCTTGGGGTTGGACTATATTTGGAGTTATTTGGGCTTGTGCTATTACAGGCACAATTTTCAAAATAGTATATGGCCATAATTTTAGAAAAATATCTACAATTATATACCTTGCCATGGGCTGGATGATTTTAATTGCTTTTTATCCATTTATTAAAAATGTAGAACTAGGTGGTATATTACTTCTTGCAGCTGGTGGGCTTGCTTACTCCTTTGGTGTTATTTTTTATAAATGGAAAACACTGCCTTTTAACCATGCTATATGGCATGTATTTGTATTGACAGGAACAATACTGCAATTCTTTTCAGTTTTATTTTATGTTGTGTTAGCATAATAAAAATATGGCAGATAATTTTATCTGCCATTTTGTTTTATTAATTATATTTTTATAAATT
>CALADT010000195.1 GCA_937890655.1 uncultured Mucispirillum sp.
ACTGATGAAGTATGTGAAAAAATAAAATCATCTGGCATAAGAATAGTTTCTTTAAGTTTAGATGGTCCTAATGCAGAAATCCATGACGATTTTAGAGGTGGTATTCATGGAGCATTTGAAGGTGTTGAAAGGGCAGCATCTCTTTTTAATAAACATGGTATTAAATTTATTATTAATTCATCGTTTACAAAACGAAATCAAGCTTATATTGCTGATACATTTAGGAAAGCAAAATCGTTAGGTGCTAACGCATGGTATATGTTTTTAATTGTACCAACAGGTAGAGGCGAAGATATACTAAATGAGCTTGTATCAAAAGAAGATTATGAGGAAATACTAGAATGGCATTATCAAATGGAACGAGATGAGGAAGAAATCCTTGTTAGGCCTACATGTGCTCCTCAATATTATAGAATATGGCATGAAAAAAGCAAGGAAGAAGGAAAAGATACAGAACGCCGTTCATTAACTTTTTCCACAGGTGGTGGTAAAGGCTGTATAGCAGGGCAGACAATTTGTTTTATTAATTCAGAAGGTAATGTGTTGCCTTGTTCTTATTTTCCTGAAGCTGCTGGTAATGTTTTTGAACAATCATTTAAAGATATATGGGCTAATTCAAACCTATTTGAAGATTTACGCGATTTTAGACGTTATGAAGGCAAATGTGGAGTATGTAAGTATCTTAAAGTATGTGGTGGGTGTAGAGCAAGAGCATACGCTATTACAGGGTCTTATTTAGATGAAGAACCATTTTGTAACTATATACCTGTAAACTATAAAGGATGATTATATAGAGAAGGAGGACTAATATATGTCTGAGTTAGAAAACAGAATAAGGAATAAGGAGTTATTATCCAAAATAACAACACCTGAAAAATTAATTCCATTATTTAAAGAAACGGAAAAAAGAATTTTAAATGTGGGGTTTTCTGGGTTTACTCCTGTTGGGTATCCTAAAGTAATGCCTAGTGTTATTGCTGACTATGTTGAACAGAATAATTTAAAAGGCAAGTGGCGTTTTAATCTGTTTGTTGGGGCTTCTATGGGGGCAGAAATAGAAGATAGATGGGCAGAATTAGAATTAACTAATATGCGTTGGCCATACCAAACAGCTAAAACACTAAACAAAAAAATTAATGACGGTTCCATAAAAATGGGCGATAAGCACTTATCTATGTTTGCTCAAGACTTTTTATATGGGTTTTATACTAAAGATAATGGCAACTGTTTAGATATTGCTGTTATAGAGGCCTCTGCAATAGATGAAGATGGTAATATTATATTAGCAGGTTCTGTTGGTGCAGCACCAGAGTTTATCACTGTGGCTGATAAAATTATTGTGGAAATAAACACTCATAATCCGTCCTTTGAAGGTATGCATGATATTTTCTTAAGTGATAAACCACCTTATAAAAAAATTATTCCTATAACAGATGTAAGGCAAAGAGTGGGCACCCCATTTGTTCCAACAGATAAAAATAAAATTGTAGGTATTATAGAATCTACTAAACCAGATAACGGCCGTGCTGTTCGTGGTAGTGATGATGTTTCAGAAACAATCGCTCAACATATTATTGATTTCTTCCAACACGAAGTAAAAGCAGGCAGGTTACCAAAAAATTTATTACCATTACAATCAGGAGTTGGTTCAATTGCCAACGCTGTTGTTTTAGGTTTAACTCATTCTCCTTTTGATAATTTAACAGTGTATAGTGAAGTATTGCAGGACGGGTTTTTACCATTTTTAGATTCTGGTAAATGTAAATTTATTAATGCCACATCAGTATCACTTTCCAATGAAGGTTTTGCACATTGGTGGGAGCATTACGATGAATATCGTGAAAAAGTTCTTCTTCGTCCAATGCAGATTTCTAATAACCCAGAAGTTGTGCGTCGTTTAGGTGTTATTTCTATGAATACACCTGTTGAAGTTGATTTCTATGGCCATGCAAACTCTACATTAGTAGGTGGAACAAGAATGTTAAACGGTATAGGTGGTTCTGGTGATTTTGCTCGTGCTGCTTATTTATCTATTATGCATACTCCGTCATGCAGGCCTAGTAAAACTGATGAATTTGGTATATCTGCTATTGTGCCTAAAGTTCCACATGTGGACCATACAGAGCACGATTTAGATATTATAGTTACAGAACAAGGGTTAGCAGATTTACGTGGTCTTGACCCAAAAGATAGAGCAAAAGAAATGATTAATAAATGTGCTCACCCAGCTTATAAAGATTATCTGACTGACTATTTAGATAGAGCTTCTAAAGCAACAGGTAACCACCATGAACCACAGCTTTTAAAAGAGTGCTATGATATGCATATTAGCTTATCAGAAAATGGCACAATGCGTTTTTGGGAAAAGAAATAGGCTTCTATGAAAATACTGTTTTCACCAAGTGAAGGAAAAACACAGTTAGCAGATTACGGTGTAATAGATGATAACTCGTTTATTTTTAAAGATTTATATAATAAACGACTATATGCTTTGGAATTGTATAATAAATATATACAAAATGCAGATGAAAAATCATTAAGTTCCTTATTTGGTATTAAAGATATTAATGAAATAAAATCATTTCAAAATAATATTTTTAGTGAAAAAACATGTGAAGCCATAAAAAGATATAGCGGGGTAAGTTATTCTTGCCTCGCTTATAATTCACTTAATAAAAACTCTCAAGACTATATTTTAAATAATACCATTATTTTTTCCAACCTTTTTGGGCCTATATTGGCAAAAGATAAAATCCCTTATTATAAATTAAAACAAGGGGCAAAGATAGGGGACTTTAATTTGGAAAAATATTATAAAGATAACTTTTCTGCTAGTTTAGATACATTTTTGGAAAATGAAGAGATTATTGACTTAAGAGCTGGTTTTTATGAAAAATTTTACCAAATAAAAAAAGAGTATATAACATATAAATTTATAAAAGGTGGTAAAGTAGTTAGCCATTTCTCAAAAGCATATAGAGGTATATTGTTAAGAGTATTAGCAGAAAATAATATACTATCTAATAACTTATTATTAAATAATTTACCATCATCATTAAAACAAGTTGATATAACTTGTAAAGGTTATAAAACAGAAATCACATTAGATGTATTAGAAAACAAGTAATTATAATAATTATTCTTTAAAGAAAATCCCTAATTCATCAAGCCTTGACCTGCAACGTAAAAATTGACGTTCAAAGGTTGTTTCCATAATCTCTTGTGGAAATATTTCATCACCTATATAGTTATTAAAAAATACTTTCGTATCGTGATAATAACAATGGTCTATAAATATTGTAAACCGTAAAGCATCATTTAGTTGGGTAAAAGGTTTAAAATCATTAATAAAAACTGCATCAAATAGTTTTGGTATTACAAAAAATTTAAAAGGGTGGTTATCTTGTAATTTTTTTATTAAATCATTAAAATCAACTAACAATTTCCCACGTTGGGTATCATATGTATTATAAACTTCATTAAATGTAGAATTAGAATATACAGCCTGCCAAGAAGATAAATTAATACGAAAACTTTTACCGTCAACAGTAATAGTATCAAATGTATCAGATATAATTCCTAATTCTCTAGCAAATTGAGTAGTATCAAATTTGCCACCACCTAACTCTTTTGGTAACCTGTTAGATGTGGTAATAATTGTTGTATTTTCATTTATACTATCAATAAACCTTGCAGCCATACGGGTAGTGGCTGGATCATCTAAATCAAACTCATCAATAAGTAATAAATCAATAGGTTTAAAAAACTCAATGGTTTTTTCAAGGCCAGAAAAATTCATAAAATATGTTAGCTCTAAAAAGCTCATAAATGCTTTTGTGCCATTATACCCATGAAAACATGCTGATAATAAGTGGGTTTTGCCTATACCATAAGTGCCGTCTATATAAATATTTCTTGCTAATTTCCCACCTTTTTTACTTCTTGAAAAAAACGATTTTTTCTGAGGTTTTTTTACAGTATTAGCAATATTTCTTAAAGTGTTTTTTAAAGTAGCTTGTGAAGGATAATTTTTATCATCCATATAGCTTTCAAAAGTGCAGTCCTTAAATTTAGGGTGAGGACATAATTCATTAAAACACTCATTAATTGAAACATTAAAATTTATTGTATTGATATTTTTCTCATTATAATTTATCATATATAGAATATATATGATTTTGAAAAATAATCAAGAGGTTTATTATGATTAAGCAAATTAGTGAGATTGTGTTAGAAGCAGGTGAGATAGTAAAAACCGGATTTAATTCTACTAAAGATATTAAATTTAAAGGGGAAGTAGATTTAGTAACAGAATATGATGTTAAAACAGAAGAATTTTTAAAAGAAAAGCTACAAAAACTATTCCCTGATTTTACTATTATTGGGGAAGAATCTAATATAGAAAATAATAATTATCCTTCAGAACATGCTATATTTATAGACCCTATTGACGGAACCACAAACTTTATACATGGAGTGCCTTTTGTTGCAATTTCTATTGGTATTATGACGGAAAAAGAGGGCAGGTATGCAGTAGTATATAACCCTATATTAAACGAATTATATACTGCAGAAACAGGCAAAGGTGCATATTTAAATGGCTCACAAATAAAAGTATCAAATACTTCTGCATTAATTCACTCACTTATTGCAACAGGTTTTCCTTATAAAAAAGATAATGTGCCATATTTAATGAAAATATTAGAAGAAGTAATATATGCCACAAGAGGGGTAAGAAGGTTAGGTGCAGCATCTCTTGATTTATGTTATACTGCTCGTGGTATTTTTGATTTATATTATGAAACACGTTTACAACCATGGGATATGGCTGGTGGTATGATTATATTAAGGGAAGCTGGTGGTATTGTTACAAAATTAGACGGAAGATATTATGATATGGATAGTG
>CALADT010000196.1 GCA_937890655.1 uncultured Mucispirillum sp.
TGCTATATTCTTGGCAAGCATATAAAAAAATAGCGTAAGTAATAGGAAATATTTTAAAAAATTATATTTATCCATAGCCCAACCACTAAAATTATAATTTTCTATATGTATTTTTACTTATTTAGTTTCAGTATTTTTTTCTCTAAGCTCTGCTTCTATCATGGCTTTATAATTAGTGTTATCATTTTTTACATGGTTTATAAGCTGTAAACATATCCACGCATCAGTTGCTGCATATTCTAGCTGACGTTCTGTTAAATAGCTGTGTGCCCAGTTAGTTTTTTGAGAACTTTTTACTAGCTTTCTACCTAAATACCTAGCTGTAATAGCTCTAGCACCAGACTGCACAATACCTTTTTTCTTCATTTCTGCAGATAAGTCATAAAAATTAGCAGGTTTAAACTTATGTAAATCGCTTAACCTTCTAATATCATCTTGCACACCAACCCCAACTTTAATAATTTTGTTGCTAGATAATAACTCCACTAACCTGCCAGAAAACGGAACATATTTTAATTGAAAAATAAATGCTTCATCTTGAGTTGCAAGCTGAATAATTGATACAGGAAATTTTTGCCCCTTAAAAAATGCAGGGCGTGATTCTGTATCAAACCCAATAATTTCTGCAGAAAATAGTTTATTAAGTGCTATTTCTGCTTTTTCCCCATTATCTACCACAGTTATAGGACCTTGAAAAGAAATCGGTTCCATTGAATTAATTATATCAACCGATATTCTTAAGTCCGTAATTGGTAATTTCATTGAATCTACTATGATACTCACCTATAAATATTATTTATGCTGTTTATTAAAATACTCTAATAATGAAATAATATTATCTTTCGGTGCTTCTTTCCTTACTGCCTGTAAATTTTCATCTTTAATAGCTTCATAAACTTCTTTTCTATGAACTACAATATTTTTTGGTGCTTCAATACCTAGCTTAATAGATTTCCCCGTAATTTCTATTATGCTTACTTCAATATCATCACCAATCATTATACTTTCGTTTGTTTTGCGTGAGAGAACTAGCATATTATTCGCTCTCAAATAATGGCGTTTTTATCTTGTATGAGTCATCATCAAGAATAATCTGTTTCGCCAATTTTTTTTCAAAATTCACTACTAATGGTGCTCTTAAATTAGCAGTGGATAATTTTGGGTCAGCAGGAACCACAACGATAGAAAATAATTTCATATCTTCTTCGCTACCTATTGCTAACACTTTTAACTCTCTTTTAGGAATAATCGGGTTATATTCCTTAAAAAATGTGTTAGTTTCAATAAGTATAAAACAAATTTCTTCATCTTCCACAGATTGAAACCATAAAAATGGGTATGAGTTATCATCAGAAATCAACAAAAAGTCTTGTAATTCTGGAAACCCAAGAAGTGGCGCACTTAGAGTAATAATATCATCTTCTTTATACTCTATCTCCCCTAACTTTGATGAATTAATCTTCATTATTTCTTTTCCATCCTTTTTTTCAACCTGTTTTGATACTATATTTGCCATATACAACCCACTATACACTAATTATCTAAGAAAATCTAGTATAGAAATGCTCATCATACCATTTACTAATGACATGGCCGATTTATAAGCTGTTAATGATAAATCTACATCAGCATTTAATTTAACTAAATCAGTAGCTGTTGAGCCTAAATATTCTGATTTTATTTGTTCATTATTTTTAATAACTGTTTCTTGAAATTTTAAAACAGATTCCACTCTTTGGCCTCTTGTTCCAACAATAGTCCCTGCGGAAAGCACTTGGTTTACAGCTTTATCAAGTATAGGTATTTCGCTTTCTATACCACTACCAACAGCAGCACTAAAACTATCAGTTGCATTTAAGCTACCAGCATTAAAACCTAACTGAAGTCCGTCTGAAACAAATGTGCTTTTATTAGCTGTATCTAATTCTACATTTTGCACAAGGCCGCCTTCTGCATTTGTTACTTTAACAGATACACTATCCCCAGCTTTTGGAAACCCTAATGTTCCTGTATAGTCGCCTTCTACAACCATTGTAGAAATATTGTTATTATCTTTTGCAAAAGCTATTTCACCATTACTGTTTACAACAGCACGCATATTTGCTGCAGGAATACCTTTTGCATCAAGTTGTGCGTTAATATCTTTAACCATTTCATCAACTGATGTATATGCTTTTTTATCAAGAGTAATTTTTACTTCTTTTTGTTCAGGGTTTGGGTTACCCTCCATATATTTTATAGTTAATGAACGTGCATTATCATCAAGTTCGCTAAGGTCTGTTTTTGGTGTTTGCACTCCAGAAACTGTTACTTCTGTAATAGCGTTATTATTTGCAGGGTTATGAGTTAAACCTAAACCTAATGGGTTAGCAGTCCCTGTTGCAACTGATGCTTCTACTGGATAGTTTGTATCTTTTGTAGTAAATTTAATACGTCCGTCTTTATCATATTCTGCTTTTATTCTACCGTTTGTGCCATTGGCATTATTTTGTGCCAACTGGTCATTAATTAATTTTAATACTTCATCTTTTTTAAATGGTGGTTGGCCGCCTGCAGGGGCATTTACTGTAATATTTTTAAAAGTTGCACCATTTGGGTCTAATGGATCAGCCACTCTAAAAGTCATAGGAAAATCAGTAGTTTGAAATTCATCTTTTACTTTACTATTTTGCACTGTATCAAAACCCATAACAAATGAAGCTAAGGCTCTTTGTGCTGGATTTGTAGCAGTATTTGCAAAGTTAGCAATAGTTGTTCCACTACCTGATTGTATTTCTATTTTTCCTTCTTTATTTGTAAACCTAACACCTGCTTTTACAAGCTGTTCGTTATTATTAAGTTCTTTTAATATATATGCTTGTGCAGATTTTTCATCAGTTATAGCAGGGTTTGCTTTTGTTAAATCAATATTTATATTAACTCTTTCTTGTTTACCTGTTTTATTATTAAAAATATCTATACCAAAAGTTAATGGAGTATTGGCATTATTACCTGCTATAATTGCTGGGTCAAAACGTATTGTTCCACTTTCGTTTTTATATTCGTTTTGTAAGTAAAAATCAGTCCTATCTTTTTCTGGTAATATTTCATATTTCCAATTATCGTTAAAATTACCTTGAAATACACCGTCAAAAAATGGTTTAGCAGTTGATTTTAAATCAGTAGCTTTCCATGCAGAAGGCTCCCCAAAACCGTTTTTAGTAATGTTATGTTCTAGTGCGTGCATTAAGTTTTCCACAGCTCTAAAAATATTTACATTATCACCTGTTTCTAATATATTAATATCCCCAAAATTTAGCCCTGGTTCTGCTTTCAAATCAATTTGGAATTTAGTAGTAGCTTCTCTTTCATTTGGAGCAAGTGGGTTAGGTATTTCCATATCATCTGGAGTAATATTTACACCATTAGGTAATTCAATAGGGCCACCTTTATAGTCGTTTGTAACTTTATCGTATAATTTGTTACCGTTTTTATCATATATTGTTATAAATATATTACGTTGGTCGTTTGTGCCTAGTTTTGTAGTAACAGTTACATTCCATGTATCATCAAATTTACCTGTATAAGCACCACCTACAATAGACACTTGGTCATTAGCATGGGTTATACCTTGATTATGGGCATTTGTTCTAAATGTAAGTTTACTATTACCACTTCTTAAATCTGCAATAGTTAATTTACCGTCAATAATTTGCACATCTACTGCTTGACCGTATAGTTCTTTTATAAATTCAGTATAATCTCCTAATGTTTTTTCTTCTGCTGCATTCATACCTGTTCTATCAAGTTTTGCAGTTTGCATATTAGAAGTAGGTGGAATAGTATTTCTATCATATGCTGTTGTTGTTAATACTGTATCCCTATCCATATTGTAGTTTTGTAATGAGAATGTAACATCGTAATGGCCGATATTTGCAGGGTCATTAGGGTTTAAGTCAAGACGCACACCCACACCAAAATCAAAACCTGCTTCTCTTAAGGCTTTATCAAAAGCATATTCTAAATCTTTTTTAGTAGGTGTTGTAGTTTGTATTCTAAAATCAAAACCACCTGCAGCATTTACTGTTAAATTATCAATTACAGCTTCACCACCAAGTCCTGCTTCTCTTAATTTTTCATTTAAGAAAGCCTGTCTATCAGCCTGTGGCACTGCTGCAAATTCTGCTTGAGTGATTTTTATTTTTTTGCCATTTATTTCAAGTTCTACATCTTGGTTATCAAATCTTATACCTGTCATATTTTGTGGAGTAATAGTTGTAGCAGGTTTATTTACTGTTACTTCTTTACCGTTTACAAAAAATGTATATTGAGTGCCTTGTAAATCCATATTTGCATGAGTTGTAATAACTTGGTCAATTTTTTCTGTATGAAACTCATGGCCTAATTCAAAAGTAATATCTTTACCTTCTGCTGCTACTGTGGAGTTTTTAAAGCCTAATAAACTTTGGTCTGTGCCTGTTACTGCAAGGCGAACGTTATCTCCTGATTTTGTAGTGGTAAAATTAAGCCTTCCACCGTCTGGTTTTATTTGTATTTGGCTAGATAAATCCACTTTTAAATTATTTTTTTCAGCTTCAGTAGTAGCTCCAGGGAATTTGCCGGAATTTACTTGTGCGTTTACTAATGATTCATAATCAGAAATATTAGCATTTACACCTTCAAGCCCATTAATAGAACCTAAATATTCTGCATTTTTTAATTCATGGTTAATAGCGTTTGATAATTCATCAGTAGATTTGTATGCTTTTTGTGGCACTACTATTTTATAAAGTTTATCCCCATATGTTAATGTAAGAGTTCTTTCTTTTTCAGAAGCACTACTTAAATCAAGTTTTGGGTTATCATGTGATACTAATGATGCAATACCAACTTTATTACCGTTATGGTCTGTTCCTGAAATTGTAATGGAATCCCCTATGCTTGGGTTAGTGCCGTCAAGCCCTGAAAATAAACTGTTAGATGAGGCAGGAAGTCCATTTACTTTATTAAATGAAGAACCTTGTAACACAAGGCTAGATTGTGTAAATATATTATTTCCTGGAGTATTTACAGTAATACCTTGATTATAGCCAATTTGAGTATTAATTTGGCCGTTATCACCTTGGTATGTTATTTCTGAGCCGGATTTATAATCAAATTCTAAAACAACAGATGTTTCGTTTTCTGATTTTTCAGGCATTTTAAATGATATACCTCTACCTGTATTTATAACTTTTCCTGGTTCATAAGGAAATGATAAAACAGTGCTAGAGCCGTTACCTTGACCACCGGATTCATCAGAACCGTTAGAGTCCATTATCATTACATTGCCTTTTTCATCTAATAGTTTTACTTTTGCTATACCATCTGTAACAGTGATTTTTGCAGTATATCTACCAGATTTTAGCTCTGTCATATCACTAAATACATCTTTAGTAATAACATCACCTGCAACATCTTCCCCATTTTCATTTCTAGATATAACATTTGTTACACTATTTGTGCCACCTGTAAAAGGTGGTTTATCTGTTTGGAACCCACCAAATATATAACGTCCATTATATTTAGCGTTAGCAATATCCATAATTTGTTTATATATGCTTAATACATCTTTTGCCAGAGCTTTTCTGCTTTCTGCATTATAAGAATCAGAAGAACCTGCAATGGCAAAATCATCACGAGCTTTTTTCAAAGCATTTACTAATTCTTTTAATTCTGCATCAGTATTATTTAACCAGTTAGATGCACTATGAGCGTTTTCACTAAACTGAGTAAGTTCATCAATCATATTTTGAACATTATATGCACCAACATATTTACTTGTATCTTCCCATGGTTTAATTAAGTTTTGCTGTGCACTTGCTTTTTTCACTGCCTCTGAATAGTTATGAAGGCTTGTGGAAAGCATATCTTTCATTTGCATAGCTTGCATATTAAATGTTATTCTCATGTTAACGCTCCATATATAATTAATATAGTTAATTTTTAATTATTAATTTCGTTTATAATTTTATATAACTATGTTAGCAAATTGCCTGCCAAATTGTCAAATTATCTGCCAACTGAACCAAGACCATTAATTAATGTGTTTAACATTTCATCTACCACATTAATATATCTTGAGTTAGCTTCAAACATTCTTTGGTATAACCCTAGGTTTATTTGTTCCTCACCTTCGTTTACACCTCGTATAGATAAAAGTTGTGTTTTAATCTCTTTATGTGCCATACTTGTTGTAGATTTGTATGTATCAGATTGAGATTTATGTGTGCTCATTTCCCCTATATAATAACCGTAAAAACCGGAAAATGTTACATTACCTTTAGTTGTTGCAAAGGAAGTTGTTTGTAATTTAGATATTTTTAAAGCATTAGTGTTATCCCCTGTGGCACCAAATTCTGATGCTGCTATTAAACGTGGGTTTTCTTTAATAGATGCTTCAAGAGCAATATCTTTTGCACTACTTCCTGAAAAAAAGGAGTTCATACCTGTTGCCAGTAAAAAGTCTGATGTATCTTCTCCAAAAGCTATGGTAGCTCCTGGAGCTGCCTTAATTGTAACAGTATTATCAATATTTAATGATGCTGTTAAAAATGTTTGGCCTTCTGTATTAATTCTTTCAAGGACAGTTGCAAGTGTATCATCTTTATGCACCTGCACTTTTATTTTTTTTACAGTAAATTCATCTTTACCGTCTTTATCTTGTTTGCCTGTTGGAACAGAAACATTTATTTCAAAAGAACCGTCTTTTACAGGGTATGGCAAGCCACCTTCAGGGCTGCTTAAAGCATATTCTGGGTTAATAACTTGTGTTTTACCTGTATATTCAGTAGCACCATCAAGCCCCATACCTGTTGCATGTATTCTGTTTGTTTCTTCTATCATTTTTTTTGCAAGGGCGTCTAAATCTGTTTGGTATTGTTTTAATTCGTTATCCCTCACTTGAATTTGTGCTGCTATTGTTCCATTTTTCATTAAGGAAGTCATATCCAAAGGTTTAGAGTTTGGGTTATCTGTTTTCCATAATACTTTTAAGTGGTTATCGTTTTTAGGGTCTTTTTCTGTTAGTAAAATATGGGCAGTGCCGTTATCTACTAAAGTTTGGCCTTTCATAAATACAGCCACAGAACCGTCAGGGCGAAGGTGGGTATTTATTTCTGTTTTAGATGATAAGTTATCAAGTAATCCATCACGCATATCCCTTAATTCGTTAGCCGGTTGGCCTAAAGCCTCTGCCTGCACAATTTCTGTATTTAAACGTGCTATCTGTTGAGTTATTTCATTAATAGAATCAACTTCCTGTTGTATCATAATATCACAGTTAGTTCTTGCATCTTCTAAATATTTATAACCGTCTGCAATTTTTGTTGCAAGGGTATCTGCTGCCTCTACTAACACTTGTCTTTTAGTCAAAGATTCAGAAGTGTTATCAGGTGCTGAGTTACTTAAATCCTGCCATGCGTTAAAATAGTTTTTTAAAGCATCACCTAGACCAGAGCCTGATTCAAGTTCGTTAAAATAAAGCATAGCACTTTGCAATGTTGTGCTTGTAGATGTATAATATTGTAATGATGAATTAGATGTTCTAACACTTGATGCAAGTAAATCATCATATTCCCTACGAACAGCTGCCACATCTACACCTTTACCAATAGTACCGTTATATGTATATTGTGGTTTTTTTGTAACAAGCTCCACTGTTTGTTTTGAATAGTTTTCGGTTTTCATATTGGCAATGTTATTACCTGTAACTGATATACCTGTTTGTGCTGCACTTGTGCCTGAAACACCAGTCCATATCATTCCAAATAAATTACTCATAATAACACCCCCTTAACCTACAATATGAAGTGATGAAGGAATAGATGAAATATTTTTATCCATACCATATTTGTTAGACGGAAAATAGCCCATACGAACTTTTACATCATCAATAATTTTAAGGTTAGTGCTATATAGCATTTTCAGGGTTGTGCTTACTTGCGATATTTCTGAAACAATTATAAGAAGATTATCACGCAATGATATTAAACTGTCTTGCATAACTTGATCATCACAGCAATCAATAATATCTTGCAGAGAATCACTATTAAGTGAATGTTCTTCTCTTATGCGTAAAGATAATGTTTCTTCTAAAAGTTTTTCTCGTTTTGAAAGCTGGTCTTTTTTCTTGTTAAGTTCAAACATAAACTTAACGTTCCATTCTGTAATAGCTTTTTGTTCTTCCTGTAATACATCTCTTATTTCAGAGTATAATATTACTTGAGATTTAAGAAGCTCAACTAAATTATTAAAAGAATTGTATTCCATATATATCCCCCTGTTTAAAGGCTAACCTTTATTCTTAGGAAGCTATTTATATGGAATTTACCTAAATGTAATAATTAAAAACTATCTTCTAAAGCAGTATTAACTATTTTAGTAGCAATATCTTTAGCTGAAACGTTGTAAGTGCCGTTAGCAATACGTTCTTTTAAATCAGCTATTTTATCTGCTCTAACATCAGGCATCTCTTTTAAAGTGCGTGTCATTTCTGAAACATCTTTACCTTTTTCAGAAATAGTTACAGCATCACTTTTCATCATACCTGTTTGTTGCATTTCACTTGCTGCAGAAGTTTTTTCTACATTTCTTTTTTGGGAAGTTTGTTCTAGTGTGTCCATTCCAGACATCATATTACTATTAATTCTCATAATATCCTCCAATGCTCATCTTCCCTATCGGACTATACTTAAAAAACTTTAGCACTTTTTTTAAAAAAATTAAATATTTTTTTTTCAAGTGATAAAACATAAGTTTATCCCTACTCCTTCTACATTTTTTTAGGTAAATTCGCCATAGCTTTCCATAATAAATTTTTCAAATATTTATAAGCAATTTTTATGCCATTTAAATTGTATTTTTTAAAATAGAAAAGGGAAGCATATGCTCCCCTAATCTAATTTAAGTGTGTGAATTTATTGTGAAGTGATAGATTTATTGTATAATATCTAAACTTTCAGATGTTAAATTTGCCTGTCTTTTTTTAGAGATTTCATAAGGGTTTAATTCTCTATGGAAATTTTTTCCTTCTTCTCTATATTCAGGCATAGTTTGTTTTAAGTGCTGGTAAAGTGATTCTCCTAGACCAGAATCATGCCTTTTTGTTAAAATATCTACATACTGTTGGTCTAGCATTTCTGTAAATATTTTTTCACCGTTACTTTTTTTCACAAGAGATGATTCCATACCTGCTTGACGCATTGTTCTCATCATCATATCCATAAACATACCTTCAAAAGCAGCACAAGCATCTCTTAATTCTTTATCTTTTTTAGCTTTTCCAGCTTCCATACTTAATGTTTCGTTTGCGTTTAATTTTGCTAATTCAATCATTACATTAACTCCAAGTCTGCATGTAAAGCACCTGCTGCTTTAATTGCTTGTAATATAGAGATTAAATCTCGTGGTGTTACACCTATTGCATTAAGTGCTTTCACTAAGTCTGATATAGTAACACCTTCTGGCACAACCATTAAGTTAGTTTGTTCTTCTGCAACAGTTATTTCAGGGTTTTCTGTTACAACAGTTTCACCATCACTAAAAGGTGCAGGCTGGCTAACATCTACTTGGTTTGTAATAGTAATAGTTAAGTTACCGTGTGCTACTGCTACTGTGCTTATTCTAACATCAGAACCCATTACTATTGTGCCTGTTCTTTCGTCTACAATTACTCTAGCAAAAGTTTCCGGCTGGATTTCAATATTTAAAAGACTGCTTAAAAAATCGTAATAATTATTTTTAAATTCTCCCGGAATATCCACTCTAATACTTGTAGGTGAAGTTATAGTAGCAATTTCAGTGCCAATAAACCCATTAATTGCAGATTTTGCCTGCACAATATCAGCTACACCAAGAGAACTAAATGAAAGATCAAAATAGTTTGTATCTAAAGCGAAAGGAATTTCTTTTTCAACAGTTGCCCCGTTAGGTATCATACCAACAGTAGGGTGGTTTTTAGTAACGTTTGCACCACCTGCTGTAACGTTCATACCGCCAACAGATAATGGGCCTTGTGCTACTGCATATACTTGACCATTAGCACCAGTTAAAGGAGTTAATAAAAGTGTGCCACCTTCTAAACTTTTAGCATCACCAACTGATGATACAGTTACATCTATTTTATTTCCAGATTTTGCAAAAGCAGGTAATTTAGCAGTAACCATAACGGCTGCAACGTTTTTTACTTTAACATCACCCTGTGGAACAGCTATACCCATTCTATCAAGCATATTAACAAGTGATTGAACAGTAAATTCTGTTTGCTGTTTATCCCCAGAACCATTAAGACCAACTACTAAACCATAACCAAATAATTGGTTATCCCTAATTCCTTGAACACTAGCTAAGTCACGGATTTTTACAGCAGCTTCAGAAGTAGTTGCTGTCATTAAAACCATAACCGCCATTACAGTTAAAATTAATCGTTTCATATCCTTCTTCTCCACAATAAATTATTCACATACTTGCTCAAGCAATTTATATGCCAAATACATCACCATAAGCAAAATAAGTTATATAAGCAGAAGCATTTTTTATGCCATAATAGTTTTATACAAAAATAAGTGATTATAATAATAAAGTAGGGTATATAAAATATAAATTAAATTATTAATGTTTATAAAATAGATTTTTATATAATTACTACTTAAATTATTAAAAACAGGAAAATAAATGATAGTTTTTCAAGTAAAGAGATAAATATGTTTTTATAAAATAGTATATTTTTTTAGCTATTTAAGTATTGGCAGACCAAATTAAGTATACAGAAAGGGAATAGGAGTATTGATAAATCAGCATATTATTAAGTAAATATATTATTTTAACAAAAAAATATGGAAAATTAAGTTAATAGCAAATGAAATTATAAATATTATATTTTTTTCAAATTAATTTATTTATGAATATGAATAAGATGCTTTATTTTATTTCTGTTTCTAGTTTTTCTAAACCTTTTCTTATGCGTATAGAGTTACATTCTTCGCTTTTATGTTCCCCTTGATGTTCGCATGGTTCTGGGTGAATTGTTATATCTGCCCCTTTTATTTCTTTGCCTATTGCTTTTTCTATAACATCTGTAATTTTATGAACTTCTTCTAATGTTAGTTTTCTACACAGAGTTAAGTGCATATCAATAAATATTTCATTACCTGCACTTCTTGTTCTTAACCTATGGAAATCTAAATGATAGTTGCCAAAACTATCTAATACTTTTAGTAGTTTATTATATGTTTCATCTTCAATACTAGAATCAAGTAATTGTTTTGATACATCTAAACTTAATTTTACAGCAGAATACATAATATATACTGCTACAAGTGTTGCCACAATAGAGTCAATTATTGTAAGGCCTGTATATTTTATAATAAATAATGCAAATAATATACCTATATTTGTGTATAAATCCACAGAGTAGTGCATAGCGTCTGCTTCTAATACTTTTGAGTTTACTTTTTTTGCCATATAACGCAAATAGATTGTTAAAAATACCGTTGCACCTATGGATATACCCATAACTATTATACCGGCAAAAGTTACTTCTGGGTGTTCATTTTTTATAAACTTGTTCCATGCTGAAATTAAAATAAATAAGCCGGATACAAAAATTATAACCGATTGTATAAAGGTTGCCATAGCTTCATATTTGCCATGACCGTATTGGTGTTTACTATCTGCAGGCATTTCTGCTGTTCTTAAGGCTAAGAAGTTAAAAAATGATGCAGCTATATCCAAAATAGAATCTACAGCAGAAGATAGTATAGATAATGACCCTGTAAAAAGCCCCACTGTTGCTTTTGATACAGCAAGACTAAAGGCTACAAACATTGCTACCTTAGTAGCCTTTGTATTACTTTCCGGTAAACTATGCTCTTGGCTCATTATTGTTATCCCTATTATTGTCTTGGTTATCTTTTTTTACATCTTCCATATTACCACTTAAAAATTTTGGTTTAAACCATATGCTAAATAAACCTGTTAATATTACTAGCACTGCAAAAACTTGGAAGTAAAAAATAATAAATAAAAATAGTAATGAACGCATAAAAAAGCTAACTTTATAATATTCAAAAAATCTATTTATTACTTGTATCCCTTGAAAGAAATAAAGTATAGCAAATATAGCAATCACATTATATGAAATATACTTTATACCTTCTTGTTTTATAAGTATTAAAAAACCACCTACAATTAATGCCCATACAAGGTTATCTGGTAGTTTATATTCTCTTATGGTTAGCATATTATCTTTTATAAGTGGCTTTAACCTATCACACATATATACCATTAATAAAAATACTGATGCTATACCTGATGGCACAAAAAATACTGTTTGTTTTGCCACATCCATTTTATATTGGGAAAGGTATGAAAGTATATTTAAATATGATTCTGGTAACTGTAAACCTGATGTATTTTTAGCAGTTTCAAGCACATCTATCATACTAATTTGTATAATATTTGCTACAATCTCAATGGCATTATTCCTTAAATCACTAAATAAAATAAGCACAAGCCCTATTATTAAGGCAGGCACAAAAGCAAATATTAATACAGGTATATAAAGTGGTTTTTCTGCCTTTCTATTTCTATAAAGCACATATATTGGTAAAAAAACTATTATAATGTATACAGGCATCCACCATGATTGCATATTTTTTTCATTAACACTTAAGCCGGCTTTTTCTAATATACCGTTATTCATGCTTAAACCTATAATAAATAATACAAACACTGTAAATATAGCCACAGATATAATATCAGAACGTTTTGTTCTAATAGGGGATTCTAAATAAGCAAGTAGAGATATACCTGATGCTATAAAAATTAAAATTCCAAAAACTGCAAATATAGAGTTGGAAGAAATATATACTAAATAAAAGGATAAAAAACTTAATATTGAGTATAACTGAGCAGACTTATTCATAATTTTATACCATTAATAATGAATTGATTTAAAATTAAGCTGGCTTTATAAAAAAACCAGCTTTATATATAGTTTTGTTTAATTACTTGTTAAGAGTAAATGGAACAAGTGCAATAATTCTTGCTGTTTTAACAGCAGCTGCTAAATGTCTTTGGTGTTTAGCACAAGTGCCTGTTAATCTACGAGGCATAATTTTACCTCTTTCTGTAATAAATTGACGTATTAATTTTGCATCTTTATAGTCAATATCTATTTTATCAACACAAAAGCGGCATACTTTTTTCTTTTGAAATCTTTTTTTAATAACAGCCATAACTGTCCTCCGTTGTTTATTAGCTTAATTTAAAATGGGACGTCTTCGTCTTTTATCATACTATCATCAGCTGGCATTTTTAAATCATCTTTATCTACCATGCTTTCATCAAAATCCGTCCTATCTTTGCGTTCTCCAAGCATTTGGAATGACTCAATTATAACTTCATGTTTACTACGTTTTTGGCCTTCCTGTTCCCACTGTCTGAAAGTTAATCTTCCTTCTATAAGAATAGGCGAACCTTTTGTAATATACATACCCATTGTTTCTGCTTGTTTACCATAGGCTACAATATCTATAAACATAACTTCTTCTTTATCTTTATATTTACGGTTTACTGCAAGCCCTGTTGTGGCAACTACTGTTGCACTTCCTGGTAGGTTTCTAACATCAGGTATCCTAGTAACGTTACCCATTAAAACAACTTTGTTATAAGAAGCCATATTTTACCCCTTGTTACTACTATTCTTGTGTTTCAGTAGCTTCAGTAGATTCCACTTCACCATTTTCTTGAATTTCTTCTACTTCTTCACCATTTTCATTTTTAGCTTTGCCTGCTTTATCAGCCGGACGCTCTTTACGAACTGGTTCTTTACGTGGGCTTTCTTTAAATCTTTTTTCATCAAGCATAACTATAACGTAACGAAGAACGTCTTCATTAAACTGGTAACGTTTTTCAAGCTCCACATTAGCGTATGTGTTTTCTGCTTTAAATTGGATTAAAACATAAAAGCCATCATTATGTTTTTCAATAGGGTATGCAAGCGCTTGTTTACCCCACACGTCAACTTTTACAATTTCACCACCATGGTTTGTGATGTTTTCTTTGTAAAACTCAATGTGTTTTTCATGTTCTTCAGCCGTTAATTCTGGCTTAAGAATAAAAATAGTTTCATATGTCCTCATTAGGACCTCCCTTACGGTTTTTAGCCACAGACCAAAATTCTGCAGCAAGAGTGAACTCTACTTTTATCAATATATTTCCATATAGTCAAGTAAAATATAATAATATACCCTATTTTTTTACTTTTATTTTATAATTTTATTTATAAAAATATAATTTTTAATATTATGCTTGTATTATTTTTGTTTTTTATATATTTTTTAACCTATGGAAGAAAAAGATTTTATTAATGATATTGATAACCAACGGGCAGATATATGTTGTGCCAGGCTTGCTGAAAAAAGCAGGTCATATATATTATCACTTTTTGATAAAAGTTTGGTTTTTGTAAACGGTGTAGTGGCTAAAAAGTCTGCTAAACTAAAAGCAGGGGATATGATACATATTATTTTCCCAGATGAAGAAATGCCTGACCTTACCCCTAAAAATATACCCTTTGATATATTATATGATACAGAAAATTATGCAGTAATAAATAAACCAGCAGGGCTTACATGCCACCCAGCTCCAGGAAATTATACAGATACGCTTGTAAATGCACTATTATATACATTTAATATAAATGATGAAAATAATGATTTTAGGCCGGGGATTGTCCATAGGCTTGATAAAGATACATCAGGTATTATGATTATTGCAAAAAATACAGAATACAGAATGAAACTTTCGGAACTGTTTTTTAATAGAAATATTACAAAAAAATATCAAGCTATATGTTCTGGCACACCAAAATTTGTGGAAAAAACCATAGAATTACCCATAGGTAGAGATAAATATAACAGGCAAAAAATGGCAGTGCGAGATGACGGCAAAATGGCTAAAAGCCATTTTAAGGTTTTAGAAATATATAAAAGGGCTTTTTTAGCAGAAGTTACCATATTTACAGGTAGAACACACCAAATACGTGTTCATGCTGCAAGTATGAACCATGCACTTGTGGGCGACAGCCTTTATGGTGGTAAAGAATTACATGGTTTTACACGCCAAGCACTCCATTCGTCATACCTTGAATTTCAAGCTCCAGATACAGGCCAAAACTTATTTTTTTCTTTACAATTACCGCCTGATATGGTAGTCTTGCGTGAAAGGTTATTTAAGGAGAGATAGGATGGATAAGCTCCATAATGGGATTGATGAATATTTATCTGGCAATCTTCCAAAAGCAATCACACTACTAAAAGAACATATTAATGAAAACGGTTACGATAAAGGTTCTGCCTACTATCATTTAGGCTTGTGTTTTAGTGATTTAAACCAGCTTACTCCAGCATGTGAAAATTTTGCTAAAGCATGCGAAATATCTCCAGAAAAATCAATGTATCATTATAAGTTAGGGCTTATTTATTTTCGTTTAATGGCATTAGATAAAGCAGAAGATTCCCTTTCTAAAACAATTAGCTTAAACCCAGAACACCAACGTTCAAGGTTTTTATTAGGTAGAATATATTTTCAAAAAGGATTAATGGTAGAATCAGAAAAAAAACTCACAGAAGTTCTAGAAAAAAGCCCAGATTTTGCTGATGCTTATTATCACAGGGCTATGGCATTATACCAGCTTGGGAAAAACCAAGAAGCCTTAAAGGATTTGCACATCGCCATTGAAATTAACCCAGACTATACTGATGCACTACTTGAAGCTTCTAAAATTAATTTTGAACACTCTAATTTTATTCAGTCGGCAGAAGAATGCAGAGCAATATATAATAAAGGTAACAGAAGTTTTTCATTTATAAAATATTATCTTAATGTTTTATCAAAAGCAGGTATTTTTGATGAGTTTGAAACAATCAAGTCAGAAGCTCTTATATTATTTCCTAATAACCAAGAAATTTTATCATTAATAAGATGAGTATTATTTATTGTATGTAGGAGAAAACTAAATGAAGTTTAATGAAATTGACTTTAATTTAAAAAACTTAGCTATTGTAGTTATAACGTTTTTTATTTTATCGCTTTTATATGCTACAAGGGATATTTTAGCTTTATTTATTGTGGCAGTTTTAATAGCGTATTTACTTAACCCACTGGTTGAAATTTTTGTAAAAATGCATATTCCAAGATTTTTAAGTGTTTTATTGTTGGTGCTTATACTTATTTTATTAATATTAACCCTTATTGCTATTATGCTTCCTAGTATGATAAAGGATATTACATATTTAATAACAAATACACCACAGTATATAAATAATTTTTTTATGTGGGTGGAAAGTATATCTGTTAAATATAATCTTCATTCCCAAATTGATTTAGAAACAAGCAAAGCATACATAACTGAAAGGTTAGGAGTAATTTCTTCTTATTTATTAAATACTTTAACATCTGCTAAAAACTCTGTTATGAATATAGCAGGCACAATAGTTAATGTTTTTATTGTCCCTGTGCTTGTATTTTTTCTGCTGACAGATTTCCCAAGTTTTAAAGAATTTACAAATAAATTAGTAGTGAGATTTAATATGGATAAAATAATGGAACACTTATCACAATTACAAACACTTGTTGGTAAGTATTTTAGGGGTATGTTCCTTGTTGGAACAATATTATCAGTATTATATAGCCTTGTGCTTTATATTGTTGATGTAAAAGCATGGCTTTTTATAGGTATTTTAACAGGTTTTGGTGCTATGATACCATATGTGGGTTTTACAATAGGTTTAATTAGTGCTATTGTTGCTACATATATTACATATCATGATATTATACACCCATTATATACAATTATAGGTTATGTAATAGTGCAGGTGCTTGAAAGTATGGTTATTACACCTAAAATAGTGGGGGATAGTTTAGGTATTAGCCCTGTGGTGGTTATTGTAGGGTTAATGATAGGTGGTGCATTAGCTGGGTTTATAGGTATGATTATAGCTCTCCCAATAGCTGCATTTATTAAAATATTAATAGATACATATGTGTTTAAAAAACCATTACCACCAGCAAATAAGCAAAAACAAGAAGAAAAAACCAAAGATATATCACAATAAAATAACGTGTAGTTAAACATTTTATAAATATAACTAGTTGATATTATTGATAAATTATAATTAAGCTATTTTTATAGCTTAATTATTTTTTATTTTTTTATATGTTTTAAAATAAAATTCTTGATTAATATATAACATTATTCTATAATAAGAAACAGTGAAAAATAAAAGGAGTAGTGTTATGTATAAGCCTAATGTTAAATCTATCCAATCAGTTCAGCATGCTTTACAGTTATTTGAAGTATTTAGAACAAATTATGATAAAGATGAATTTGGTGTTACAGAGCTTTCAAAAACACTTGGACTTCATAAGAACAATGTTTTCAGACTACTTGCTACTTTATCAGCCTGTGGTTATATTGAGCAAAACCCTGTTACAGAAAATTACCGTCTAGGAATAGGTATTTTTAATCTTGGTCAAAAATTTATTAATAAGTTAGGTTTTTTAAGACTTGCACGCCCTTTTATGGAAAAGATAGTGTTTGAAGTAGGGGAAGCCTGCTATATAGGTATATTAAGAGATAGCCATGTTGTATATCTTGATTTAGTGGAGGCAGAACACCCTGTGCGTATAGTTTCACGAGTGGGAAAGGATGTTCCTGCTTATTGCACGTCCATAGGTAAAATACAGCTTGCATTTTCTGGGGAAGATGAGCTAAACAAATGTTATTTAGGTGCAAGGCTAAAAAAATATACAGATTACACTATTACATCACTTCCAGAACTAAAAAAACATTTAAAAGAAGTAAGTATAAATGAATATGCCATAGATAATCAGGAGTTTGAAAAAGAAGTTTGTTGTATTGCTGTTCCTATAAAAGACTATTTAGGAATACCTGTTGCAGCTATTAGTGTGGCAGGCCCTAGTTACAGAATGGAGCATGATAGGTTAATAAACGATATTTTACCTGTTGCAAAAAAATATGCAAAAGAAATTTCAAAACGATTAGGCTACCAAAACTAAAATAATTTTATATATAATAAAGGGTTGTTATGACCTTTTTATAGTTATTAAGCTATTATTTAAAATAAATGTATTAGTATATTATGTGTTAAATGAATAAATGTTTTTTATAATATCATTATAAAGTCTTTGACAAAATATTGTTTTTTGACTTATAATGAAAATATAAAATAAACCATAGTGTAGCTATAAATAAACATATTCATATAATAATATAAATAATTGTAAATAAAATATAATCATAAATATAATGAAAAGTAAGTTGTGTCATCAATTTATAAATAGTTTATAAATTGTTTTAAATCTTTCTATATTTTGTGGGAGAATATTATGGGTTTATTTTCAAAAAGCACAGACTATGTTAATATGACAGATGCTGAAATAGAAAGTATTAAACAAAAAATTTTTAATAAACATGTTATCCATAAAAAGTTTAGTGAAGCAGAATTAGATACAATTCTTGCAACTATCCCATATACTCAAAAAGAGTTAAACCTTTATTCTCGTTTAGGCTATGACCAAAAAGAAGTAGACGAAGAAAACAGAAAACGTTATAAAGCAAAAGGCTGGCTTAAATACCTATAATTTTCATATTCTCTAATAACCTATATTTTATGTATATGGCCTTTTAATTATGATGAAATTTTGTGTAGAATATCAAAAATAATATTGATTAAAATAAATTTATTTTTATACTAAAATTCTAAGATAAGATAAGATAAGATAAGATAAGATA
>CALADT010000197.1 GCA_937890655.1 uncultured Mucispirillum sp.
AATATGTATTATATGCTATATTCTGCAAAAAATTAGTATGTTATAAACAACATATTAGTATATTATAAATAATATATTATGATATCATTATAATTTAATATTATTTTCTATATATAGACTAAATTATTATATTGTCAGATATGAGAATAATAAGTATTGATAAAATAAATATAAAATTTATAAAAATTATAAGGAAAATTATGGATAATTATAAAAAGTATGATGTTATTGTAATTGGTGCAGGCCATGCAGGGTGTGAAGCAGCACTTGCCAGCAGTCGTATGGGTGCTGATACATTATTAATAACAATATCTATTGATAATATTGCACTTATGCCTTGTAACCCTGCAATAGGTGGTATAGGTAAAGGAAACCTTGTAAAAGATATGGATGCTCTCGGTGGAGAAATGGGAAAAAATATTGATGAAACAGGTATCCAGTTTAGAGGATTAAATAAAAGGAAAGGGCCAGCAGTATGGGGCAGTAGAGCACAAGCAGATAAATATTTATATAAAGAGAGGATGCAGTCTATTATTTTAAACACTCCTTCTTTACAAGTAAAACAAGGGATAGTTAGTGAATTACTTGTTGAAAATAATAAAATAAAAGGTGTGGAAACAGAATGTGGGCAAAGTTTATTTAGTGAAAAAGTTATAATATGTGGTGGCACATTTATAGCTGGAGAGATATTTATAGGGGATAATATAATAAGTGCAGGTAGAATGTATGAACCATCTGCAACATCACTTTCTAATTCTCTTAAAAAAAATGGTTTTAACCCAATACGTTTAAAAACAGATACACCAGCAAGGTTGCATATAGATAGTTTAAATTTTGATGGTTTAGAAGAATATGTAAGTGATGATATCATTATTCCTTTTTCCACAGAAACTACGAAAATAACACTTCCACAAATAAAATGCTACGGCACACAAACAAATGATAAAACTCATTATGTAATTCGTCAAGCTGCTATGGAAAGTCTATTTTATAATGGTGCAAGAGAAAGCAATGGGCCACGTTATTGCCCTAGTATGGAAGATAAAGTTTTAAAATTTCCTGATAAATTAGGCCATAAACTTGTTATAGAACCAGAAGGGTTAAATACAAAAGAAGTTCATATTAATGGTTTTTCATGTTCTATACCTGTTGAAGCACAAATTAATGCGTATAGAACAGTAAAAGGGCTAGAAAAATGCCAATTTATTCGCCCAGCTTATGCTATTCAATATGATGCATTTCAACCAACTAATTTAGAACATACATACGAAACAAAAAATATAAAAGGATTATATATGGCAGGCCAAGTAAACGGAACAAGTGGTTATGAAGAGGCTGCTGTTCAAGGCTTTATGGCTGCAATTAATGCTGTATTATCTCTTGATAATAAAGACCCATTTATATTAGGAAGAGATGAAAGTTATATTGGTGTATTAACTGATGATTTAGTATTAAAAGGAATAACTGAACCTTATAGAATGTTTACATCAAGAAGCGAACACAGGCTAAAAACAAGGGAAGATAATGCAGAAGAACGTTTAATTGAATATGGATATAAGTTCGGATTAATATCTAAAGAGCGTTATCAAAGATATAAAAATGATATGGAAAGTGTTCAAGAAGAAATTAATAGATTAAAAAATACGTTAATAAAAAAGAATGATGAAAATGATAAAATATTATCAGAATATGGTGTAGAAATAAGCCAATCATTTAAAGCAGAAGAGTTATTGAAAAGACCACAGCTTAATTATAATGATATAATAAGAATAATAGGTGGTGGGTTAGAAGGTAGGAAAGCAAGACAGGTTGAAATCAAAATAAAATATGCAGGTTATATTGAAAGTAGTAAAGAATATGATACAGAAGATATAGAAGAAATAGTTATTCCGGAAAATTTTTCATATGATAATATATCTGGCTTAAGAATAGAATATAGTGAAAAATTAAAAGATATAAAACCAAAAACATTAGGGCATGCTTTAAGGATTCCAGGAATGACAAAAACAGCTATTTCAGTTTTAGCCATTGAAATACATAAATATAATAAAATGAAAAAATAATTATTTCACGTGAAACAAAGAAAGAAATATGAAAGAAATAAGCAAATGGAAAGCATTTAAAATTATATTTTTCTTTATAATGTCTTTAACTATTATAACAGGAACATTATCTGCAGTAGTTAGAACAGTTATGGATAAAGGGTATATGAATATATTTTTAATACCACTTGTTTTAGTATTATTAAATTTTACATATATATGGAGAGGAAGAAGCCAAAGAAATAGTTTTATATTATCTATAATTGTAGCAATAATAACTACAATAATTTTAAGAAAAATATAGTGCTTTACAAACAAATAAATAAGTAATAAAATAGTGTGCAAATTTTTTAAGAAAGTCAAAGGAAAATAAAAGGATTATATGAATATAAATTATCAATACGATGTAATAGTAATAGGTGGTGGACATGCAGGTTGTGAAGCTGCACTTGTTAGCAGCCGAATGGGTGCAAAAACATTACTTTTAACATCAAATATAGATAGTATAGCACAAATGAGCTGTAACCCTGCAATAGGTGGGCTTGCAAAAGGTAATTTAGTAAAAGATATTGATGCTCTTGGTGGAGAAATGGCAAAAAATATTGATGCATCATGTATTCAATTTCAAATGCTAAATAGTAAAAAAGGTGCAGCAGCACAAAGTTCAAGAGCACAAGCAGATAAAAAAATATATATATCAAGAATGATAGATACTTTATTTAACCAAGAAAATTTAGAAATAAAACAAGGGGAAGTTGTATCTATTGATGTTCGTAATAATGAAATTTATTCCATAGAAAACATATGGGGAGAAACTTTCAGATGTAAAAAACTTATAGTCTGCACAGGAACATTTTTAAATGGAAAAGTATTTATAGGGGAAACAAGTTATCCTGCAGGGAGAACTTATGAAAAGCCATCTATAAAACTTTCCAAATCATTAAATGAAATAGGGTTCCAGCCTGTAAGATTAAAAACAGGAACACCTGCAAGAATAGATATAAGAACAATAGATTATTCGCAACTAGAAGTTTATGAAATGGAAGGGGAAAAAATACCGTTTTCATTTGAAAATAAAGAATTCCCACTACCACAAATTAAGTGCTACGCAACATATACAAATGAAGAAACCCATAAAATAGTAAGTGAAAATATTCATAGAAGTATCTATTATAATTCTCAAGATAAAGGGATGGGACCACGATATTGCCCTAGTATGGAAGATAAAATTTCAAAATTTCCAGAACGAAACCGTCATCAAATTATATTAGAAAGAGAAGGGTATAATAGTTTAGAAGTTTACCCAAACGGTTTTTCTACGTCTTTACCAGTAGATGCACAATTAAAAGCATATAGAACTATAAAGGGGCTAGAAAATTGCCAGTTTATTCGCCCAGCATATGCCATAGAATACGAAGCATACCAACCTACAATACTTTACCCAACATATGAAACTAAATTAATAAAAGGTTTATATTTTGCAGGGCAAATTAATGGAACAAGTGGTTATGAAGAAGCAGCAGTGCAAGGGCTTATGGCTGCCATAAACGCAGTATTATCTATTGATAATAAAGAGCCATTTATATTAGGTAGAAACGAAAGCTATATAGGGGTATTAACTGATGATCTTGTAACAAAAGGGGTTGATGAACCTTATAGAATGTTTACTTCACGTGGAGAATACAGGTTACATTTAAGGGAAGATAACGCAGAGTATAGATTATTAGAATATGGATATAAATACGGTTTAATAACTAAAACAAGGTATGAAAGGTTTATAAAAGAAAAAGAAACAGTATTAAACGAAGTGGAAAGATTAAAAAAAGAAACTATAAAATTAAAAGATAATAAAGAAAAACTATTAGAATACAATATAAACCTTGATAGAGGAATAAGTTGTTATGACTTTCTAAAAAGGCCAGAAACAAATATTTTAATGGTAAAAGAAATGCACTTAACATCATTAACAGGAAGAATGGCAAAACAGGTGGAAACCATAATAAAATATTCCGGTTACATTAGCATACAGGAAGAAGATATAAAAAAATATAAGTCATTAGAAAAGAAAAAAATTCCTGATGATTTTCAATATACAAATGTAGCAGGGTTGCGTAGAGAATATGTAGAAAAACTAACACAAATAAAACCAAAAACATTAGGGCAGGCCTTAAGGATTCCTGGAATGAGTATGTCTGCTTGTTCTATATTAGAAGTGGCTATTAATAAAGAAAAGAATAAAAATGGATAAAATATTAAAAAAAAGCGAAATAATAGAAAAAAAACTTGCATATTTCTATAATATGCATATAAACTGTAAATTCAACTTAACATCAATAAAAGATAAGGATGAATTTTATCTTAAACATTATTATGATAGTATTTATTATTTTCATAATTATGGAATGAAAGATGGCTCATTGGCAGATATTGGTAGTGGTGGTGGTTTTCCAGGGATAGTGCTAGGAATATTTTATCCTGAGAAAAAAATAACACTAATTGAAAGTATAGGTAAAAAATGTAGATTTTTAGAAACAGCATCAAAAGAGCTAGAACTTGAAAACATAGAAGTATTAAATACAAGAGTAGAACAAATAAAGGATAGAAAGTTTGATATAATAACAGCAAGGGGAGTTACAACAGTAAAAGAATTGCTGAAAAATACAGGAAATATATCAGATAAAAATACAACATGGGTATTGTATAAAGGGGAAAAGTTAGAAACAGAACTAGAAGATGCACTACCTGTTATAAAAAAGAGAGGTCTACATGTTGAAAAAATTAGGATTGAAACACCAATTACACGCAGCTACTGTATTATTAATAACTAGTTTAGTAATAATTTTATCCGGTTGTGGTATAGCAGGAAAATCATCAAAAACATTTTATCCAGAATATTATGCAGCAAGACAGCTTCAAAACCATGATATTGTAAAATTAAGGGAATTAACAGTAAACACAGACCCATTTGTAGCAGATTCTGCCACTTTATTGTTAGGTTCATACTACCTTTATTATGGCGATAAAAACTACGGTAAATTATTAATTGATAAAAGTTATGACTCAAAAAACTTAAACGAAGAAATGAGTATATTTGGTAAACTTTGGAAAATGGAATCACTTTTAAAAGAAGGTGAAAAAGGTGCTGCTATTAATATGGCAAACCAAGTGAAAGAAATGAGAAGAACACCGGTTTATATGAGAGTTATGCAAATATATTGTAACCAGTTAGGGGTATTAGTTATTGGAGATAACGAAATAAACAGCTGTGTTGATACAGCATTAAACGGTAAAGAAAAATTTAGAGATAAGGCTAGTGGAAAAATAGAAAATCAAGAGCTACCTATTACAACAGATGATATGACTTATGAAGAATACTTAAAAGAATTAGGCATAGGTGGTGCAGTAGATAATATTGACGGAAAAGATACAAAATCAGAGCTTGAAGAAAATATAGATATAAAACCAGATGCAAAAATAAAACTTGCAGGTGGAGATATATTTGATGAAGTAGCAACAGGTATGATTTACGGTATGAGTAAATACGGTAATAACTACCAAATAGAGCCTGTATCAGAATTTGCAGCAGATGAAAAAAGTAAAGACTCTATGTTATTAAGGTTAAATACTCATGATTTATTTATTTCAGGAAATAAATATAATTTAGGAGTAGACTTTTTACAATTAAGCGAAGTAGCAAATACTCTTGATATTGTAAAAAATAAAAAAATGGCTGTAATAGTAACATCAGAAAAACATAAAGCGCATGGCAGTATAATTGCTGATAGTTTTAAAAGTGTAAATAAAGATGCATATTTAATAGACTATAATGATTTTCAAAACGAAATGAGTAATGTATTAGAAGGGCGTTCAAAAAGCTCTTATGTAATAATTATAATAGCAGATGAAAAAGAAATTATGGAAGTTTTACCTATTGCTCAATACTGGCATGTAACTTCTACATTGCAAGATATATTAATTATGACAGGTTATGTGCCTGAATACGATATAGAAGATGATATGAAAAAATATTTTAGAGATACATATATATTAACATCTTCTTATTTAGTGGAAAATCCGGAATATAAAAGGGTTTCAGAAGATTATAAAGGGTTTTATGGAATGCCTTTAAGTGGAAAGGGTGCATTAGGTTATGATATAGTATCTTTTATAAATAAATTAGTGAATAAAGATTTAGCAGTGACTTATTTAACAGGAATAAATGAAATATTAAACGGTTATGCTCAACGTTCTGTATATCTTTTATATTCAGACGGTAAAAAATTAGTGGAAAAGAAAAAATTTACTATAAAACAACAGGAAGGGGAAGAATTACTTCCGTAAAAAGGTTTATTAAATGACAGGAAAAAAATTAGTAGCAGTTTTTGCAGGGCTTTTATTTTTAACAAGTTGTGCAGGAATACAAAACCAACAGGTAAAGGAAACTTTAAAAGAAGCAAACCGTATTTCTAGCGAAAAGGGTGAATATTATGAGATATTTACTGCTATTGATGAAAATACATTGCCATTACCGGACTTAACGATTTATTCTTCTTATGCAAATGATATTGAAGAAGTAAACGAAGCATATTATAAAGAATTTAAAGAGTTTAATGTGCCAATGGCAATGACAGGTAGAGTAACTGCATATATTAATTACTTTACAAAACGAGTGCCTTCTACAACACAAAGTTGGTTAAATAGGTCAAACAAATATATGTATCTTGTAAAAGATATTTTTATACAGGAAGGCATCCCTAGTGATTTAGTTGTTTTAGCTTTTACAGAAAGTGGTTATAACACCCATGCAGTTAGCCATGCAGGGGCAGCAGGTATGTGGCAGTTTATGCAAGGCACCGGTAAAATGTATGGTATGGAGCAAGATTTCTGGGTGGATGAACGTAGAGATTTTGAAAAAGCAACAAGAGCAGCAGCAAAATATTTAAAAGCACTTTATGAACGTTTTGATGATTGGTATCTTGCATTAGCAGCATATAACGCAGGGCCAACAAGAATGGCAAAAGCTATAAAAAAACATGATACAAACGACTTTTTTAAAATTTCAAGTAGAAATACACTAAAACTAGAAACAAGGGACTATGTTCCAAAATATTTAGCACAGTTAATTATATATAAAAACTACTTAAAATACGGCTTTACTCCACCAACAGATATGCCTATGTTATTTTCATCTATAAAAGTGCCAGCATCAACTAATATTTATTGGTTAGCAGATGAATTAGGTGTAAGTTATGATGTAATGAAGGATTTAAACCCGTCATTAAAATTACCAATAACTCCACCAAGAGAATATAAAATAAGGGTGCCATATCAAAAAGATAAACTTGCAATCGATATAGTAAATAAAGCAAGTAAAGACGAAAGGGCAAGATATAAAATATATGAAGCAAAAAAAGGTGAATCAGTAGAGCAAATTGCAGAAACATATGGTGTAAAAAAAGAAGACATATTAAAAGTAAACGGAATAAATAGAGAAAATATATTAACAGCAAGAAAAGTATTTATTCCGATACCTGATATGAGAAATGCAGAAATAGATAACAAATTTGCACAAGTTTTAGGTAAAATAGACCCTAAGTATTACAAGGTAAAAAAAGGGGATACTTTTATTGGTATAGCACATAACCATAATATGCGACTAAACGATTTACAAAAACTAAACCCTAATATAAGGCCAGGAAGAATATACCCAGGGCAATATATAATGGTAACAAAAGATGGTTATACAAATGTGCGTGTTGCATCAAAAAAATCATCAAGACAAGTTGCAAAAGTAAAATATAGAGTAAGAAATGGTGATTCTTTATGGAGTATAGCTAAAAAGTTTAATACATCAGTTGCTAGCATAAAGAAAACAAATAAATTAGCCAGCTCAAATATTTATGCAGGCAGAGTTTTAACCATAAGAAAAAATGTAAGGTAGGGTTAATAAATGAAAGATATAAGAAATAAAATACTTTATTTTTTCGGGGGGGGGTGATATCAATCCTACTATATATACTATTGATAAGTTTATATAATAGATTAGTATGTAACCCAATAATTTTTCTAGCATCAATAATAATTGGAATAATATTATCATTAATATTATGTGTAATATATTATAAGTATAAAGTTTTTGAATTTTTTACTATTTTTATAATTGGAATAAATTATTTTTTTATAATATTTATCTTTTCAGTATTTGGACCAGTATTTATAGATAGAAGTATAAGCTATCATATTGCCTTTTATGCAGTTGAAAAAGAAAATATAGAAATTAAAAAAATTGAAACATCTTTTGGTAAAGACATATTTGATAAAAGAATGAATGATGCAATAAGAACAGGATTTATAGTAGAGAATAAAGATATATATAGCCCTAGTACAAAAGCAAAAATAATGTATTACATAATGTATCCCATAGGAAAAATTACAAACTCACTAGATACATATAATGATATGAAAAATAAAATAGTGGATAATATTGATGGATAAAATAAAAGATAAAAAAGGATTTATAATTAATTTATTAGTAAGTATAGTATATTTTTTATTTTTATACACATATTATGATGTAGAATACTATGTTCCAGATTATAGATTGTATGCATATTTTTCAATAAATAATTTTATGAGTAAAGATGGATTTAGTTCATTATTTTTATTTTTAAGTGGTTTAACTACCATAATGCCAACTTTTATGAACAAATTATGCTTGATACTTATAAGCATTTCTATATTTAATGTTTTAACTTTTTATACAAAAATGACAAATAACAAAATAAATATTATATACATAGTTGCAATCTTATCAGTAGGAATATGGTATTATGTATATGGTAAAATTTTTTATGAATTCCCATTTACTATGTTTACATATAGTATAGGACTTATTTATTTATATAAATCAATAAAGGAAAAAGAAAATAAAAATTGGTATATATTTATACTGTTGATGGGATTAACATTATCATGGAAACCATATAATATATTTATAATTACAGGATTGTTTTTATTAATATTATCTTATAAAAGAACAAGAATATTATTTATAAGTAAAGTACATGTAATACATTACAGTTTAATTTTTTTTATTATAGGATATATAATAGGAAACTATAATTTAATGTTTTATTCTAAATTAACAATAGAAGGAATTTTAGCATATCCAGCACAATATAATTTTATTGAATTCTTACTTACAAAAAACAGAATAATATGGGATCATGTTAATGATATGCCATTTAATATTTCAATTTACAATCTAGTAAGTTTATTTATGATAACATTGGTTATACCATTATTAATAAAAAAATATGCATATGCATTATCTAGTATAGTAATTTTTATATGTCTATACATATATATAGAAAAATTTTCACCAGGATATGCATGGCATGGAATACCAATAGGTATATATATTGTTACACTAATAACCTTTATAATGTTTTCTAATAAAGAAAATAAACTAATTAATAAAATATTTAAAATAGCTATAACTATTCAAGTTATTGTGTTAATAGGATATTATATTACAAAACAAAACGAATTTCATAAAGAAACGATAAATGCAATTAATATATATAAAACAGAAGAAAATAATATATATAATAGTATAGAAAAAATAATTGAAAAAAATATAAAAGAAGAATCGTTTGTTATAGAACAACCAATAAAAAGATATAAACCTATATTGAAAGGAAAAAATAACATAGTTTATTTCAGAACAAAGGGAAAATATATTTACAATACAAATATAGAATATATAGATCCATTACAAGATTCAAATTATATAAGATATGTAAATATTATTAGTAAAAAGAATTATAATGTAAAAAAAAGTAAATATATTATATATCTTATACCAAATAATATAGTCAAATT
>CALADT010000198.1 GCA_937890655.1 uncultured Mucispirillum sp.
GTGGAGTGAAGATTAAAGTTATTAAAACAGACTATAATCCACTTTCAGTAGATACATATGAAGATTTACAAAATATTTTAAAAATTTTAGAAATAAGGAATAAATAATATGGCAAAATATATATTTGTAACAGGTGGTGTTTTATCATCTTTAGGTAAAGGTATTACGGCTGCTTCTTTAGGGGCATTACTTGAAGCACGTGGTTATAAAGTAGCGTTAAGAAAATTTGACCCATACTTAAACTATGGTCCTGGGACTATGAGTCCATTACAGCATGGTGAGATTTTTGTTACAACAGACGGTAGCGAAGGTGATTTAGATTTAGGCCATTATGAAAGGTTTACCACTACAAATACTGATAAATTTTCAGATATAACTTCTGGTAAAATATATTATACTGTTATAGAACGTGAAAGAAAAGGCGAATATTTAGGTGCCACTGTTCAAGTTATTCCTCATATAACTGATGAAATAAAAAAATGTATCACTGTTGGTGCAGAAGATTATGATATTGTTATTGTGGAAATAGGTGGCACAGTTGGAGATATTGAAGGTCTGCCATTTTTAGAAGCCATAAGACAAATGAAATTTGATTTAGATGATTCTAATGTATTATTTTTACATGTTACATTAGTGCCATATATTAAAAGTGCAGGGGAATTAAAAACAAAACCAACTCAACACTCTGTAAGACAGTTACAAGAGATTGGTATTAGTCCTGATATTTTAGTATGTAGAAGTGAATACCCTATTAGCGAAGGTGTTCGTAATAAACTTGCACTATTTTGTAATGTGGAAAAATCTTCAGTTATTAACTGTTTAGATGCTGCTACTATATATCAAGTGCCACTTGTTTTAAATGAAGAAGGTTTAGATAGGGAAATTATCAAAAAACTACATTTAGAAGAAAGAGAATACGATTTATCATTATGGCAGGATATTGTAAAAAGGATAAAACAACCAAAAGATACAATAACGCTTGCAGTTGTTGGTAAATATTTAGAAACAAAAGATGCGTATTTAAGTTTATCTGAAGCTATTTTACATGGTGCTGTATCTAATTATTTAAAAGCAGAAATTAAATGGGTAGATGCTGAATTATTAGAAGATAAAATGGCAAGTGAATATTTAGATAAAGTAGACGGTATATTAATTCCTGCAGGGTTTGGAGAACGTGGTATGGAAGGCAAAATAGCAGCTGTTAATTTTGCTAGAACAAAAGATATTCCATTTTTTGGTATATCTATGGGTTTACAGGCTGCTGTTATAGAATATGCACGTAATGTATTAAAACTAGAAGATGCAAAAAGTGCAGAGATGACGAAACCAGAAGGCACAAACCATTTAGTTATAGATTATAAACATGATGAACATTATAATGAAGAAATGGGTGCTTCCATGCGTTTAGGCTCTTACGTAACAACACTTGTAGATGGCAGCCTTGCAAAAGAAATCTATAATAATAAGGATAATGTTTCAGAACGTCATAGACACAGGTTAGAGATTAATAACGATTATAAATCAATGCTTGAAAATTCAGGATTAGTAATATCTGGTAATAATAATGAAAGTGGTTTTGCAGATATAATAGAGCTTAAATCTCACAGGTGGTTTATAGCTACTCAGTATTGCCCTGAATTTCAGTCAAAACCTTTTAATCCACACCCTTTATTTAATGCTTTTATTCAAGCAGTATATAAATATAAGCAAGATAAAAGTGGCAAAGTTTCAGATAAATAACAGGTGCAATATGGAAAAATCAGAAATAATTAAATATGGTAAACAAACTTTTGAAATAGAAATACTAGCTATGGAAAAAGCAATGAATAGCTTAAATAATGATTTTGCTAAAGCTGTGGAAATCATATTAGAGTGTAAAGGCCGTGTAGTTGTTATTGGCATGGGTAAATCAGGTATAATAGGTAAAAAAGTAGCGGCTACTCTTGCAAGCACAGGGACACCTGCATTTTTTATGCACCCAGCAGAAGGTATGCATGGAGATTTAGGTATGCTTGTAAAAGGTGATGTTATAATTGGCATATCTAATAGTGGTGAAACAGAAGAAATGAAAGTTATTTTACCACTTATAAAACGACTAGGTTCTAAATTAATTGCAATAGTTGGTAAAGCAGATTCTACTTTAGGCAGAGCTAGTGATTGTATTCTTGATGCGTCTATTGAAAAAGAGGCATGTCCATTAAACTTAGCACCAACTGCAAGCACAACTGTGGCACTTGCTTTAGGTGATGCTTTAGCTGTTGCATTAGTGGAATGTAGAGGTTTTAAAGCAGAAGATTTTGCTATGTTTCACCCATCTGGTTCTTTAGGAAAAAGACTTTTAACTACTGTTGAAGATTTAATGCATATAGGGGATGAGTTACCTATAATTTATGAAGATGATGTTGTGGAAAATGCAATTATAGAAATTAATAAGAAAAAATTTGGCTGCACTTCTGTAATTAATCAAAATAAAGAGCTTGTAGGTATTGTAACAGACGGTGATTTAAGACGTGCTATTACAAAACATTCAACTATAAATCATTTAAAAGTAAAAGAGATTATGACAAATAATCCTAAAATGATTTTAAAAGATGAGCTTGCTGCAAAAGCACTACATGTTATGGAAGAATTTAAAATTTCATCTTTATTTATAATAGATAATAATAAAAAACCTGAAGGTATTATCCATTTTCAGGATTTATTAAAATTTGGCTTAGTATAATAAATGATTAGTTTTTTAAATAGGAAACGGATAATTAATGTTTTTTTAGTTATTACTATTCTTATTTTTGCAATAGTTGTTATTGTTATTATCTTTAAAGACCATGATGAT
>CALADT010000199.1 GCA_937890655.1 uncultured Mucispirillum sp.
AAAATCTTTAATAGAACAGTTTAAAATATAATCACATAAAAAGTGGTATAGTTTATACCCCATTTTTTATGTTTAATTTGAATTGTGTGTTTATTGTGTTTAAAATAAAATATCTAAAATAAAAAATATTATAAGTAATTATTTTTTCAAAATTCCATAAATATTATCAAATTATTTATTTAAAATTTATAATTCAGATAAAAAAGATATTTTTATAACAAAGTTGTATATTTAAAATTAATAAAAAATATTTCTAATAATTACTAATCTATATTTTCTTGTATATTGTATTATATAGTCTATAATAAATTATTTATTCAAAATTATTAATAGTTTTTAAATACTTATAATAAAACTATCATAACTTAGTAGATAAATAATATTATTATAAATTTTAAATATATAAAGATAATTAGGCAGTAGTTTATATAATTATATATAAAAATAACACATAATAAAATAAAACAAAATAAAATTATGTTCTAATATAATTATGGCAGAAAAAACATAATAAATAAACTAAAAATGAAAAATAAAAGTAAAATTTTTTTGTAAAAATTATTTAATATGCTCTAACTAATTAATAAATAATAATAAAATAAAATATACAAATGTAAATATTTTTTCTTGACAAATATAAAGGATAAATATATATATTCCGATGAAATAAAACAAAATCAATAAAAATGTGTTTTTCTTTAACTGGCTGTCTTGTTATGCAGCATCTATATTTTAGTATCAAAAAAGTAGTATTCTAATTTTTAAGTAGAAATAAAAATTTTAAAGGGATGAAGAGGAGTTAATATGAAAAAGAATATCTCTCTTAAAAGCAGAGTAATAATTGTTGTATCTCTTATAATAGGGTTTATTACTACTGCAGCTATTATTTCTAGTTATAGCATTTTTTATAGCAACACAATGTCTACTACAAAAACTACACAATACCGTGTAACAAGTTTTGTAGCTAATCTTGTTTACGAAAAATTAGAAATGGATAACCTTGCACTAAAAACATTTGGTAGAACTGTTGATATTAACAGGGAAAAAGATGTTATGCATAACATATTAGAAGAATTTAAGTCTATTAACCATTATATGAACGCAATGCTTGCCTATGAAGACGGCGAATTTATATTAAACAAAAGCTCAATAAACTTAATACCTTCTGATTATAACCATAAAAACGCGTCATGGTATCAAGAAGGTATGAAACATGATGGAGTTTATATATCAAAACCTTATAAAGATGCAACAAATGGTATGATAATTATAACAATGACATACCCTGTTACAAAAGAAAACGGTGTAAAAGGGTTAGTGGCAACAGATATAGCCATAGATTTAGATACATATTTAAAAAGTTTATCAAACGCAGAGCTTGATGGCAGAATGTATGTTATACATAATGATGGCATTATTATAAGTGCTTTAAATAAAGAAATTATAGGCACAAATTATCAAACAATTTTCACTTCTGAATTAGTAAATAAAGTGGAAGAAAAAGAAAAAACTAGAAATACAGAATACGAAGAGCCAATAGTATATAGTGTAAGAAACGGTTCTGAACGTATAGGGCAGGTTGTTCCTGTTCAAGCTTATGATTATGTGGTGTTATACGGTGTAGATAGAAATAAACTTGTGCATGATATAACATGGATGTCTGCAGGCATAACTTTTGTCATACTTGTTATATCTTTAATAGGTATAGTGGTATTATATTTTATGTTAAGAAGAATGCTTGACCCAATAGGCAAATATGCAGCACAAATTTATGAAATGGCACAAAATAAAGACTTAACTACACGTCTTGAAATAGAAAGACATGACGAACTAGGCTCTATTTTAGAAGCAATAAATGTATTAAACGCATCCACAGATGATGTAGTTAGCGAAGTTCGTTCAGCTATTATAGAAGTAGCTTCAGCTAATAATGAGCTTGCTGCTACTATGGAAGAATTATCTACAACTTTTAATTCTCAAGCAGGGCAGGTATCAACTATGGTTGAAGGTATAGAAGGTATTAGCAATATTTCAAAAAATACAAGTAACGCCCTTTCTCATAATATGGATTCTTTAGAGCAAACAGCAGAAGGCACAAGACAGGAAACTGAAAAGCTGGATAAAGTAAGTATAGAAATGGGTGATATAGAAAAAGATACAGTTTCACTTTCAGAAACAATTAACCATTTATCAGAAAGCTCCGAACAAA
>CALADT010000200.1 GCA_937890655.1 uncultured Mucispirillum sp.
ACCCTACTTTTATCATTGATTACCCAAAAGAAATATCGCCACTTTCTAAATCAAAAGAAGATAACCCTGAATTAACTGACAGGTTTGAGCTTTTTGTAGCAGGTATGGAGCTTGCCAACGGATTTAACGAATTAAATGACCCTATTGACCAAAAAGAAAGGTTCCAAAAACAAGTGGATTCTAGGAACGCAGGCGATGAAGAAGCATGTATGATGGATGAAGACTATATTAGAGCATTAGAGTATGGATTACCACCAACAGCAGGTGCCGGTTTAGGTATTGATAGACTTGTTATGCTTTTAACAAATAGCGAATCCATTAGGGATGTTTTACTATTTCCATATATGAGAAATATTGAAAATAACTAAAAAAATATAACTGCTCTTTTTTAAAGAGCAGTTTTTTTATAACTATATAGTTGTTATAAGCTCTTTAAAAAGTTTATAACTTTTTAACTCTTTTTCTATAATACTTTCTATGTGATATATAAATAAATCAAGTATAGAAAGTTCATCATATAAACTTACCTTTAAGTTTTGGTATAGTTGTTTTTTAGAAAGTGAACGTAAAACTGTATTAATATATGCACCTGTTTTATAACCATTATCCACAAAACAGTTACTACATAAATATTGCCCCATATATAACATGGCTTTATCTGTTATGTTACTTCCACAGGAAGAACAAGTATGAAAATTAAACATATGACCACTGTTTTTTAATAAAGCATATATACCAAAAATATTTATTTTACTATAATCTAGGGTTTTATATTTTTGAATAATAGTCCATATAACACTGTCTTTTTGGTCTATATCATAAAATTTATCAAAAATATCAAAATAAAGGCTAAGTCTTAAAGAAATTTTTGGATTTGCAGGGTAATCAGTATATTCTGGGTTTACTCGGAAAGAATAAAACTTATTTAAATCAGATGTATCCTTTTTTAAAAAATCAATCTCCCCTGGAATCATAGCCTGTATGCCACCCTTATTTGTATAGGCCTTTGGAATAAACAGTTTTAATTTACCAAAATCATAAGAATAAGCTGACGCTATGGCAGAATTATCTGTATATTTTGTCAGCTTATATATAATTCCTTCTGAGATTATACGTTCCATCTTATAGTATCGTTAATAATGTCATTGATATTAAAAAGTAAATTGTAAGCCCTGTAATATCGTTTAATGCTGTTATAAATGGTGCTGATGCAATAGCAGGGTCAAACTTTAGTTTCATTAATGTTATAGGCACTAATGAACCTGTTATGGATGCAAAAAGCATAGCTGCAAATATGGCTACACCTACTATTATACCAAGTTTATAGTCCCCTTCCCAAAATGGTGCAACTACACCTAATAATATACCTATTACAAGCCCCATTAATATTCCTACTACTATCTCTTTGAAAATAACACGGCTCCACCTACTGGTATCTATCTTCCCCATGGCAACACCTTGAATAATAACTGTGGCTGATTGGCTACCCACATTACCACCCATTGCCATAACAATAGGCATAAATGTTACAAGTATGGCAAAATCAGTTATTTTACCTTGAAAAAATGTTACTACTAGCCCTGCTACTATCTCCCCTAAAAATGTAATAACAAGCCATGGTAAACGTGTGCTTGCCACTTTATATGGGCTTTTATCAAACATTAAATCGTTTTGTGTAAGACCTGCCATGGCGTAAATATCTTCTGATGCTTGGTCCTTAATAATATCAATAACATCATCAATGGTAATAATACCACATAACCTGTGGTGCTCATCTACAACAGGAAGTGCCAAAAAGTCATACTTTTCTACTAATTCTGCTACATATTCTTCTTTATCTGTAACAGTAACGGATATAACATCTCGTATCATTATATCTGAAAGTTTTTTTTCAGGCGGGTTTAATATAAGCTGTCTTAATGATAATACCCCTGCAAGACGGTTTTCGCCGTCCACTACATATAAATAAAAAACCATCTCCAAATCTTCTGCTTTATGTAAAAGTTTTGTAGCTTCTTTAACAGTTGTATCCATATGAAGTGCAAAAGATGCAGTATTCATTATGGAACCGGCACTATCTTCTGGGTAATGAAGTAATTCTTCCACATCAAGAAGTTCATCATGGGAAATATATTGCAATAAATCCTGCTGTCTTTCCTTTGGGATAATCCTTAATATATATGACGCATCATCACTATCCATTTCAGATAATAATGCTGCTGCATCTTGGGAAGATAATTCTTCCATAATATTTATAATATCTATATCCTGCATTTCTAGTATAATTTTTGCTATTTTTGAACGGTCCTCTATAAACGACCATATTTTTTTCCTATCAATATCTGATAAGTTAGTTATAATCAAGGCTAAATCTGCTGGGTGAAGTTTTAACAATAACTTCTCTAAAGGGACTTTCGCATTACGGCGTATAAGTTTTTTCACATTTTCAAGTTTAATTCGTTCTTTAGAATCTAACATAATCCTACTCCGTAATTTTTACTCGCAAGTATTATAACACATTATAATTTATATTTCAATATGTCTTTAAGCTATTAAAAATAATAAAAAAATTGTTATTATTTACTTGATTTATAGAAAAAAAAGACTATAATAGTCTTAATAAAAGGTTTCTTATAACCGTAAATTATTAAAAGGAGGATTGTATGAAAAAAAACATTATGATTCTTACCCTATCTATGTTGACTTTAGCAATAACAGTGTCAGTTGCTAATGCTGCAGAAAATGAAGAAGGACGCCGTTATGGTAATTTTTGTGCTTCTTGTCACGGAACAGCTGGTGCTGCTGTATCTGATGCTATTCCATCTATTGGTGGTCAACACAAAGAATACTTAAAAAGCTCTATGATGGCTATGAAACCAGCTGTTGTGGACGGTAAAGAGCAAGAGGCTCAAAGGTATTCTACTCTTATGAAAGTCTTTTTAAAAGGTTACTCTGAAGCAGAAATTGATGCTATGGCTGATTGGTATGCTAGCAGAGAATGGGTTCCAACTACTTACCCACTTGATAACGATTTAATAGCAAAAGGGAAAGCTAGTGAAAATTTAGAAACATGCACAAGCTGTCATGGGCAAAATGGTAATAATATGGATGATTTAGCTACACCACGTATTGGTGGACAAACTCCTACATATTTATATCATGCTCTACTTGAATATAAAAACGGTAAAAGAATAAGCGAACGTTCTGCTGATATGGATATTGTTAAAGATATGAGCGATGAAGAATTAAGAGCATTAGCTGAATATTTTTCTTCTCTTAAATAAGACGAGGTGCTGATATGAAAAAACTTTCAAGAAGAAATTTTGTTAAAACAACTGCTGTTTCTGCAGCATCTTTATCTATATTAGGGCTTGCAGGCTGTAAAAAAACAGCAAAACCACAAGAAGAAACTGCTACTGCTACTACTACTGAAACAAAAAAAGCAGGTAATAC
>CALADT010000201.1 GCA_937890655.1 uncultured Mucispirillum sp.
TTTTTCTTTATGTGGTATTTCATGCCCAGAACTATAGTACATGATTTCGTTTATACAAGTGCTGTATGCTTCTTGAAATGTTTTATAATTTAATACATCTTTATCTACTGTATAGTCAGTAATGTTATGGTGATATGAATAATAATAACATTCTCGTATATATTTATCATTACAGAATTCTGGTTCTGATTTTGTAAATTTTGACTGAGTATGTTTATTCCACATATGAAAATAGTCTATACTTTCTTCTAAAGCTGATATAATTTGTTGATTAGTTAATGGTCCTTTATATTTGGCTTTTACATAGTAATATGGTGGAACTTCATATTTTTTAACTGTATTATACTCTAAAGCATACACAGAGCTTACAGATAACATTAAAATAAAAATTAAATAAATTACTTTTTTCATAAATATCTCCTTTATTGCTTTTGTTTTATTCTATATGGTGCAGGATTTAACATACATTCAACCTGCTCCCTAAACTCTTCATATGCATTGTTTAAATATGCATTATTACCAGCAGCTGACTTGAAATATTCTTTACATGTGGAAACTGACAATATATACTCACTAGATAAATCCATATCAGGCATCTTATAATTAATATAAACACGTGGGTTTATCCTATACTTTAAACCTGTTAGTCCCGTTTTCATTGCATCTGAAGAAGATATCTCAAAATGTAAATGTGGATTATGGGAATCCTTATATATACCACCTTTAGGCGATTTTATTCCACTTCTTCCAATTATTTGACCACATTTTACATACTTATTAGTAATATATACTTCATCTAGGTGCATATAACGGAAAACAAACATGTCACTATCATATTTAAAATTAAGATTATCATCACTAAAATTTTCAGTTTTTATCTCCTTATGTAATATATTTTGATAATCTTTCTTCTCCATTTTTCTTAATATTTCAACCTGTTTACCTGTAACTTTTAGAACAACGATTCCAACATTATGTTGACTTTTTGTAGATATTATTTCTCCATCCATACAAGCATACACTGGTGTTCCTACACGTGCATATAAATCTATACCTTGATGAACGATATCTCTTGTCGTAGCCGAAAACGATGAATACCAAGGTTTATAATGTCCACTTTCCGAAAACAAACATATCTCCATCTTCTCCAGTGGGTCATGCCAGTCTTTATTGCTTATTTGAATATTACTTAAATCTTTCTTTACTCCATATTTTACATGTGTCTTTCCATGATTTGTATTATAAGCTGGACTTTCCATATAAGCAAATATCTTTTTACTTTATTGTATTGCATCCTTTACCATTTAACTATTTAAATATATTCATATAAAATTATTAGCCTCCATTAAAAAAAGCTTCTTTATCAATATATGATAAATATAAATATGTTCCATTATTATTCTCTCTTAAAATTGATAATGTATCTAAATTTTCTATATATAATTCTTTACTGCCATTTGGGGTATAGCACATAACTTGTTCAAAATAATCAGTATCTAAACCATGTGTCCATAAAACCTGAATATTTTTTTTTGGCATTTTTGTTACAACGGTTGGTTCAAAAAATGGATCAAATTGTATTTTTTTTAGAACATCTGAAATACTCATATTTTGAAAAAAAGATATAAAAACTAATTGAGCATCTTTATCCAAAAGTATCATTTTATAACTTTTATATTTATCATCATATTTAGCTTTATCAATACTAAATTGTGTTTTTAAAGCTTTTTGCAGATTTTTACCAATAAGAGAATCAAAAAATTTTTCTATAGGTATACATTTTTCTCTAAAATTTGTTGTAGCATACCCTATATAACTAATTTTATCCATGTCTGTAGTAAATATTTTTTTTTCTTTCCTTTCTGCTTCTGTCATACACTTTTCATATTCATGAAAATTCTCTTCTGTAACTTTTTTTCTCCAATTATCCTCACATTCTACGGCATAAAGGCTAAATGGAACCAACATCATAAATAACATAATTATTTTAGACATAACACATCTCCTTATTAAAAATTTTCTACCAAAAACTCTTTATCTTCTCCTTTAAATTTTATATATTTTCTAGGAGAAGTATTTGGACTAATTTTAAATTCAGTATCAAAAATTTTCCTATCACTCTTAATGCCTATATGTAGCCAATAAGAACGATGTTTTTCAAATATACATTGGGATATAATATTTTTATCCAGACCTGAAACTTTATTATTATACATATCTTTAAATAATTTTATTAAAATTTCTTTATGTTCTTTACTTTCTGATATATAACCTGAAATTTGGATATCTACAGCTTCACAAAACATGTGTTGGCTTGTGCTGCTTCCACCCACTTTTTCATTAAGTTTTGGAAACCTTGCACCACTGGTAATTATTACAGCTTTTTTACCAGAACTATTACCATCATTAATATATGTTCTTATAGGCTCAAGAATATCTGTACATAACTTCTTCAGTTTTAAATAATTATCTTCTTCCATTGCATATTTTCTATTTTCTTCAATATATTCTTGATGAGTTGTATTTACTAATTCACTTAAAGAAAAATGTTCCGATAGTTTTTCTTCTATTTTGACATTACTTTTAACCTTACATACAATATGTGTTTTTCTTGTTCCAACATATAATGCAGGGCTTTTCATATAAGCAAATATATATAATTTTGCTGATACATCTTTATTTTCAAGTTTCTTTTTACTGCTCTCACTTAATATATCTTCTGGCTTAATACTTATTTCTTCTCCTGTTTGTGATAGTGATTCTGACACCTGACTTACTTTTATTTTGCCTCTATACTCACTATCTGTCAATACTGCATAACACCACTTAACTTGACTACTGTCTTCTATATCTTTCGTTATCGCTTTCAATTTATATTCGGTTGACATAAAAGCAGATTGTTCTGGTAAATTATCACTGGCTGGGCTTATAAACTCTATTCCTGTTACTACTCCCAGCGGAACTTCTTTCTCATTAATTTTGGCTGTTACTTCAACCTGTTTGGCTTCTCTATCAAAATGATTTATTAAACACATATCATGTGATAAAAAATTAGCTAGCCGTAAGCTGCATATGTCTTCATAAAAAAAACTAAATATACATTTAGTGTTAGATAACATACCTGAGTCCATATTTAATTTAAAACTGGCTGATGCCCCATTTCCTTGTAATTCTACAAGTGTATCTATTATTTCACCAGTTTCAACATTATATAAATAATATTTTTTCTTGTCAATACAATTAAAATCAAAAATACTTGATGCTGAAAAATTAACCTTTATACTCATTTCGCCTGACTGAGATACTGTTTTAGGTTCTGGGTTTACTGTATCTTTATTAGATAAAAATATTCCACAATGATTATTTGATGGAATATAATTTAATATGGATTCAAAATATTTGGTATTTAAACACAAGAATAGAAAAACTTCTTTTTGATATACAAAACCTTTCT
>CALADT010000202.1 GCA_937890655.1 uncultured Mucispirillum sp.
AAGTGAAATAATAGCTGAAAAAAATAAAATAATAAAACCACTAGAAGAAAAATCTTTAATACTTGAAAATAATATAACAAAGTATGAAGAAGAAGTAAATGAGCTTAATAAATTATTAATAGAAGCATCTTCTTTAAATAACGGCCAGCAAATAGGGGAATATGGTAAAAGGCTTGCAGAATTAAATAAATTAATAGATAATGACTTTATGGAATTAGATGAAGTTGTAACAGAGCTTGAAGCAAAAAAACAAGAATATAATGAAAAATTAAACCAAATAGATGAGTAATCTTATTATTTTAAGGAGAATACATGAAAAAAATATTTTTTACATTACTAATTACTTTAATATATATAAGTAGTTATGCTGCACCACAAAGTGATAACAGCACATTATTAGAAAAAAAAAGTATGCAGGATAATAAAACAGTGGATAACGCCACAAGTTCACAGGTAAAGAAAAAACCTGACTTTAATAAAAAGAAAATATCACTTGATAGAATTGAAGATAAAAAATGGTCATTACGTATAGGGTATTCTTATTTTTTCCCACAAAGTGAATATGCTTCTGTTTTTTCTAACCGTTTAAAAATAGGTGGTGCTTATGATGTAAACAAATATTTACAAATTCAAGCTATGCTTCAGTATGCTGATGGTAACGATGCGTTTAATATAAACGGTGTTAGAACAAAATTTACAGGCACAATGTATAATATAGGTGCTTTAGTTACAGGGCTTTATCCTATTGAAATGCCTGTTGGCGAACTTGCCCCTTTTGCAAGTGTAGGTGGTGTTTATACTTTTGGTAATTTAAGAATGAATACTACAACTGAAACAAAACAAAATTTATCCGGTGGTGGAATATTAGCTCAAGCAGGATTACAGTATAATTTCCATGTATTTGCTTTTAGGGTGTATGGAGAATATTTATATGACTTTACACCTATGAAAATACCTTATATTTCTAACTTAACAGGTGCAAGTGCAGGGGCAGAAGTGGGAGTTAAGTTTTAATATATGGAAAACACTCCTCACTATCAAGGCCACAGAAAAAGGCTGAAAGAAAAATTTGATGAGGCACCAACTGTTTTAGCAGATTATGAAATATTAGAGCTTATATTAGGCTATGCTATCCCTAGAAAAGATGTTAAGCCTATTGCTAAAGAAATATTAAAAAATGCAGGCAGTATAGGTTCTATATTTGACTTAAATTATAGAAATGTAGAGGGCGTAGGTAAAGAAACAGAACGTTTTTTCAGAATAATAGCAGAGTTTTATTCAAGAATAGAAAACGCATATTATGAAGTAAAAGAAAGTATTACAAGCCCTTTACAGGTATATAGGCTTTTAAAATACAGCATTGGTTTTGCAGAAAACGAACATTTTGCAGTAATATTATTAAATAATAAAAGCCAGCTTATCCATAAGAAAATCTTAACAGAAGGTATTGTTAATAGGGCAACAGTTTACCCACGTCAAGTGGCAGAATATGCACTTAACTATAAAGCTGTATATGTTATTATTGCCCATAACCATCCGACAGGAGATAGCACACCTTCTAAAATGGATATAGAAATTACAGAAAATATATCGTCATCTCTTGCCACATTAGGCATCACTTTAAAAGACCATATAATTGTATGCAAAAATGAATATTCCAGCCTTTTTGACCTTGGATATATGGAATAAACGTATAATTTTGTATTTTTTTCTACATTTTTAAAATTTTCTCTTGCTTTTTTTTTACTAAACTGTAATATTAGCACTCATAGAGTGTGAGTGCTAATTAAGTAAGTCACATATTTAAGTAAACTAAAATAAAAACATAAATGTAGGAGGCTTGAGGTATAATGGCTAAAATCCAACCTTTACAAGACAGAGTTATTGTAAAACGCTTTGAAAGCGAAGAAAAAACTGCATCAGGTATTTTTATTCCTGATTCTGCAAAAGAAAAACCACAAGAGGGTGAAGTAGTTGCAGTTGGTGCAGGTAAACATTTAGATAATGGTAATATAGTAAAACCAACAGTTAAAGCAGGCGATAAAGTGCTTTTCAGTAAATATGCCGGCACAGAAGTTAAAATAGACGGCGAAGATTTACTTATTATGAGAGAAGATGATATTCTTGGTATCATTAGTTAATTAATTATAAAATAAATTAGGAGAAAATATAAAATGGCTAAAAATATTACATTTAGTGAAGACGCTCGTCAGGCTATTATGCGTGGTGTTGACCAACTTGCAAATGCAGTTAAAGTTACACTTGGACCAAAAGGAAGAAATGTTGTTATAGAAAAAAAATTCGGCACTCCACTGATTACAAAAGATGGTGTTAGTGTTGCAAAAGAAGTAGAACTTCAAGATGCTTTAGAAAATATTGGTGCACAAATGGTTAAAGAAGTTGCTTCTAAAACTAACGATGTAGCAGGGGACGGAACTACTACTGCAACAGTGCTTGCACAATATATTTATAGAGATGGTATGAAAAACGTTGTAGCTGGCGCTAACCCTATGGAAATTAAACGTGGTATTGATAAAGCAGTGGAAGCAGTTATTGCAGAACTTAAAAATATTTCTAAAGTAGTAAGCACTAATAAAGAAATTGAACAAGTTGGAACAATTTCTGCTAATAACGATAACGAAATCGGCGGTATTATTGCAAAAGCAATGGATAAAGTTGGTAAAGACGGCGTTATTACTATTGAAGAAAATAAATCTATGGAAACTGTATTAGATGTAGTTGAGGGTATGCAGTTTGATAGAGGTTACTTATCACCTTATTTTGTAAACAACCCAGATACAATGGAAGCAGTTGTGGAAAACCCATATATTATTATCCACGAGAAAAAAATCTCTAATATGAAAGAAATTTTACCAGTATTAGAAAAACTTGCAAAAGTAAACGCACCATTTGTTTTAATAGCTGAAGATATAGAAGGGGAAGCACTTGCAACATTAGTGTTAAACAAACTTCGTGGCACATTAAACTGTGTAGCTGTTAAAGCTCCAGGTTTTGGTGATAGAAGAAAAGAAATGCTTAAAGATATTGCAGTATTAACAGGCGGTCAAGTTATTACTGATGATTTAGGTATTAAAATAGATAATGTAGAGCTTGAAGATTTAGGTAGAGCTAAAAAAGTAGTTATTGATAAAGATAATACTACTATTGTAGAAGGTGCAGGTTCTGCTGAAGATATTAAAGCAAGAGTTGGCCAAATTAAAAAACAAATTGAAGATACAACAAGCGACTATGACAGAGAAAAACTTCAAGAACGTCTTGCAAAATTAATCGGTGGTGTAGCTGTTATTAAAGTTGGTGCAGCAACAGAAACTGAAATGAAAGAGAAAAAACACAGAGTGGAAGACGCTCTTGCAGCTACAAAAGCAGCAGTAGAAGAAGGTATTGTTCCTGGTGGTGGTGTAGCATTAGTTAGAAGTGCTGTGGCATTAAAAAACATTAAAGTATCTCCTGAACAACAAGTTGGTGTAAACATTATTTCAAGAGCTTTAGAATACCCATTACGCCAAATTGTAGAAAATGCAGGCCTTGAATCAAGTGTTATTGTTAATAAAATTAAAACAAGCAAAAACACTAACTATGGTTTTAACGCATATTCTGAAAACTATGAAGATATGATGGAAGCAGGTGTTATTGACCCTACTAAAGTAACACGTTCTGCTTTACAAAATGCTGCCTCAGTTGCTGGTCTTATGATTACAACAGAAGCAGTAATTACAGAAATAAAAGAGAAAACTCCACCAATGGCACCAGATATGGGTGGCATGGGCGGTATGGGTGGCATGGGTATGATGTAATACCCGCCTGAAATACTTGCGTAGTTTTTTAAAATATATATCCGCTGCAATTTTGTGGCGGATTTTTTATATAAAAAGGGGATAATATATATGGCACAAAATCTTATTACAGAAGAATTAGAAAATACACTAAATAATATTATAATTAAAGATTTAGAAAAACTATTAAGTAAAGAGTATGAAACAGATAGTGCAATACTTGATGCTTTAAACCAATTAGAAGAAAAATGGCATAGTTTACAGCTACCTTTAGAGTATGAAGAAGCACTAAATATGCTAATAAGCCAAAAATATACAAAAGAAGAAATATATAGTATGATGCCATATTTATATGTATATATATTTACCATGAAACTTATAACCTATCTCTTTTTTAAAAACAAAAAATTTGAAACAGAAATATCATTAATTTCATCACTAAACCAAATATGTATAGATGTATCAGAAAATAAAGACGCAGCAGAATATATTTTAGAGCACATAAACTATGTGCAGGATATTGCTATGGCAAAAGATAAAGAAACAGAAAACTTAATTTCTCAAGCACTTAAAGAAAATAAAGAAGCCTTTTTAAAAAATATTTAGTTTTGTAAAATTAGTGCAGAATATAAAGTAAGCTGTAATATAAAAAGTATAATGTATGATATGGTTTTTGATTTTTGAGCCATATTAAAAGTATTTACTAAATATTTTGCAATAAATGATGCAAGAAATACAATAGCAGTAAAAGATATAACCATATTCATACCATAAAAAAGCATATGTTTTATTTGGAACATTGCACTATTAATAAGGGAAAATATTACAAGTAGCAATATCATAACAAAATAATCATTTACTAAATTTTCTAAAAAATTATTCAATTTTAAAGGTAGTTTATATGAAAAAGGCACAGCAAGTAAGGTATAAAAAAAATAAATAAGAAATGTAAAGCTAAAAAAACTTATTAAATAAACTGTTATAACATTTAGTAACATTTTTATCTCCATAAATATTTATACTACATATTATAAAAATCTATATTTTTACTTAATAATATATAAGTTATTATAAGAAAAAAGATATTTATTAATATATTTAAGTTATATTAATATTTTATTTTTGAATATAAAAAAAGAAATTATAAAAGAAACCTATGCTCTAAAAAAAGAGCATAGGCATATAAATTAGAACCTATAACCAGATTCAAAACCAACTTTAAAATAGTTCATAGCACTATATAGGTCAACTGCATAGTATGGGAAATTTACTGTATTATTATAAATTGGGTCTTTTAACCCTGATAAAGTATAATCAAAACGAGCACCTACATATATATTGTTTTTAAAATTATACCTAAACCCACCACCTAAAGCGAACCCTAAACCAACAGAAGTAGAGTTAATATTAAATTTAGTATTATGATTGTTTGATACATTTACATCTAAAGAGTTTACTGCCAGAGAAAGCCCTATTCCTGTCCAATAAGTCCACCCAGCTTGACCACGTGGTGTTTCCTGCTGTAACAAAACCATAGGTGTAATAAGGAAATGAGTATAATCAGCCTGTTGAAGAAAACCATCACTATAATAATCTCTTGCTTTACCACCACCAATAGACATATCTAAACTAACAGCAAGCCATTTTTTTAAACTAACTTTGCCATTAAGAGCAAGGCCGCCACCAAAACCTTGCCTGCCACTATGTCTGCCAAAATAACGTTCATTAAACAAAAGATTATGCATGGATGCAAATAATGTTCCACCTGCAGTTACAGGGTATGGGAATTTTGTTTTATATTCGCTATTTATCCATGTTCTATTATCTTTTATGGCAAGTTGGTTATCTTTTTTATTATCTTGAGCATATAGTGGCAATGCAATCAAAATAAAAAATAATATAAATATTTTTTTCATTATTTTCTCCAAAACTAATTTTATAATAATTATTTTAATGTAATAATATTTCTATCAGTAAAGCCATTACTATAACTCCATGATTTTAACTGACCATTTTCATATAAGATATCAATAGGATAATAAATATTAAAAATAGAAGGAGTTATATTTACTATATTAGTATCTAATGTTATTAATTGTGGTGTATTAATATATGATGAAATACCATTTTCTTCAGTTTTTTCATAACCCCAATAGTAAAAAATATTATTGCCAACAGCGATAATTGGTAGCCTAGTATCCTGTATAATTAAATTATCAGTAGGATAGGTAGTATTAAGAATTTTAGGTTCTTCTAAATAGCTGTAATCAGAATGGCCTTGTCCAAGATAGCCTTCATTGTTATATCCCCAACTATATATTTTACCATCATTAGTAAGTGCATACATATAATATTCATATAGGTTGAATATATTTGATATGTTTTGAATATTATCCATTAATCTTGGAGTAATTTTATCTTGTTCAGATAACGTTTTATAAGTATTTTCTGAATACCCAAGAATTGGAGTCCAAGATTCATTTTTACGTTCTCGCCAATTATAAACTTTTCCGTCATTTGTAAGTAAAAAGTAAATATAATCAACGGTTAGAATGTTTTTTATGTCATTTGTAGATGATATAGCAGGTGTTAAGTCTGTTTTAAATGATGCACTTAAACTATCATAATCATATTCAAATAATTTTTTTTCATTTGTAACAAAATAAAAAGGATAATACGGTGATTTTTTTTGAAATATATGAGTAACTGTGCCTTCTAAACCACTTATACTATCAGCAGAAACTAATTCAGGGTTATTTTTAAGAATATAAAAATTTTTATCTGTTTTTAAAAAATTACCACAAATATCAGAGTATTTAAAGCAATAATCATTATAGATTATTTTTTCAATTTTAGTTGAACCTTGTGGTAAACTAATTTCTTTAGGGGAAGATATTTTAGGAACTTGTGAAGAAGGAGTATTAACTCCAAGCGTGTTATCATTCCTACCCCATGCAAAAAGTTTATCTTTACCATTTTCTGTTGTAACTACAAAAATTTGATCATTTGCAGCATAAACGTCTTTTATTACGCCAGTAATACCATTAATTAAGACAGGGTCATTAACATCTGAAGTATCATTATAAGCATTGCCTAACCCTAATTGAGAATTTTCATTAGAGCCCATTGCATATAAACGTTTTTTATCTTCAGTTAAAATATAGCAATTATCATTACCACCACTATATATATTACCAACAGTATCATTATAGTTTAATTTTTTATATGTTCCATGGTAAGAACTTGTTGGACTATATATAACATTATCTTTTGTTACTAATAAGTTCCTATAGCAATTAGAGTATAATTTAACATTGATTTTAATATCTGATGGGTTAATATTACCACCACCGCCGGAACCACCGCCGGAACCACCGCCAGAGCCACCGCCAGAGCCACCGCCGGAACCACCGCCGGAGCCACCACCGGAACCGCCGCCGGAGTTGTTATTATCTAAATCCCCCCCCCGTCATTATTGTAGGTAAATGTGTTAGAACAACCTGTTACTAAAATAAAAATTGATAATAAAAATATTACTATCTTTTGTTT
>CALADT010000203.1 GCA_937890655.1 uncultured Mucispirillum sp.
TATCCATAACAGGTTCTACAATTTCTTCTACTACTGCAGGCTCTGTTATTTCTTCTGTTACTAATTCATCAGTTACTTCTTCTTGTATATCCATAACAGGTTCTGCTACTTCTTCTGTTACTGCTACTTCTTCTGCTTGATTATCTATAACATCCTGTATTTCATCTGTGGAAACATCGTCCATTTCAGGAAAATCAGGAAATTCGTCTAACACTTCGCCACTATCTTCCACTTCTGCAAGGTTTTCTTGCATTAAATAATCATCAGATATTTCAGACGCATCATCAATATCATGAAGTATAGGGCTATGAACTGCCTCTGTTAAATCAGGAATATCCATATTTTCTTCTACTACACTTTCTTCTGATACAACTTCTTCCACTGTAACATTTTCTACTATATTATCTTCTTCTTGCTCCTTAGCAAGCTCTTTACTTTTTGAAACTTGTAATGGTTCGTCTAAATCTATACTGCTTAATGGCATATCATTTTGTAAAAGTGCATCTTCTTCCAACTCCACTTCATCATCTTCCACATCTAAATCTTCTAAAGATACCATATTTTTTACATTATTTTCTGGAGTTACTGCACTTTCTTCTATTATATTATTTTCTTCTACTAATTCTTCTCCACTTGCATTATCTTCTACTACAATTTCATTTGCATTATTTTCTTTTGCAGATTGTTCGCCGTCTAAATCTTCCACATAACCTTCTTCTGTTAAATCATCTGGCTGTTGTTCTTCAAGGTTATCCAAATATTCTTCCTTTGTAATACCCTCTACTACCTCGTTTTTAGTAATAGATGTTGGGGATATATAGTCATCATTATCACGGGCAAAATCAGCCTCAGCAATACGTTCTACAATACCTGCTGGCATCATGCCCACATCTGATGATAATTTCTCGTTTAATGACTGAGAATCAAAAGGTTTTACAAGATAGTCATCTGCATTGGTTTTCTCAAGGTTACTTTCGTCAAACCTATCAAACGCACCTACAAGTAAAATTACACTTGCATGAGATTGCTGTTGTTTTATCTCTGCAATATATTCTGAAATAATTATATTTTCCAACTTGTTATCAAGAAGAATATAATCAAACTGTTCTGATTGGATTTTTAAAGCTGCATCATCTTTTGAAAAAACTTTTACAATATCATACCTGTCAAAATCAATAGAAAGGTCAATTACTCTGTGAATAGTAACACTATCATCAATAAGTAAAACTTTACTTTTCATATATGCCTCAAAGAAATATTATATGTTATATTAACATAACACTATATAAAAAAAAATGCAAATTTTATTTATTATTTTTGTTGTATTTTACAAAGATTTACTACAATTTTATATTATTTATTTATTTTTAATAAACATAGCATCCCCATAGCTAAAAAAGTGGTATTTTTCTTCCACTGCTATTTTATAGCTTTCCATAATAAAATCGTAGCCACCAAGACATGTGACCATAGCAAGTAGTGTAGATTTTGGTAAATGGAAGTTAGTTATCATATTATCTACTACTTTAAACTTATATGGCTCCATTATAAAAATATTAGACTGACTTTCTCCATGTTTTATATAACCTTTTTCATTAACTGCACTTTCTAAAGCTCTTACACTAGTTGAACCAACAGAAACAAGTTTTTTCCCTTGTGATTTTAGCTTATTTATTCTATCTGCTGAATGTTCTGATATATTATATTTTTCATAGTGCATAATATGGTCTTCCATATATTCTGTTTGCACCGGCTTAAATGTTCCTAACCCAACATTTAGTGTTAGCTCCACAATTTCTACACCTTTTTCTTTTATCTTACATAATAAATCATTAGTAAAATGTAGCCCTGCAGTAGGTGCAGCACTTGAACCTATATCTTTTGCATAAACTGTTTGATAATCCTTTTTATCCTGCTCTATATCATGCCTTGCAATATACGGTGGTAAAGGCACATGGCCTTCCTGCTCCATAATGTCTTCTATATTTTCATTACTTTCTATAAACCATATACCGTTTTCATCTTTTTCTAATAATTTAAATATATGATTACCTGTAATTAAATTATCCCCTTGTTTTAACCTGCCTTTTACAAGGCCTTTAAAATAGGTTTGGTCTATAACATCTGTAACAAATACTTCAGACTTGCCACCTGTTACTTTATTAGCATATATTCTTGCATTTCTTACTTTTGTATTATTTACAACTAGAAAGCTATTTTCATCTAGTAAATCTAAAATATCAGAAAATATATAATGGTCTATTTTTTTGTTTTGGGTATCTACCTGCATAAGACGGCACTTATCCCGCATTTTTGCAGGATAAAGTGCTATTAATTCTTTTGGTAAATCATAATCGTATTTTGTAACTGGTGTCATTATTTCCCATGAGTAGAAATATATGCTTTTAAATCATCAGCATAGGGATCTATTTTTTCTGAACGTTTTTGCCTTTCTTCAAGGTTAGTTAATCCGTTTGGCATTTCAGGCCATGCACCTAACACTTCATGAATAACATCTGGGAATTTTGAAGGGTGTGCCGTAGCTAAACATATGGTTTTTTCAGGCTCAAGCTCCATTTGTTCTGCAGCATGGACAGCACATGCTGTGTGTGGGTCAATAATATAGTCAGATTTTGAAAAAACTTTCCTAATAGTTTCTCTCATTTCATCATCACTTGTTTCACCTGCTATAAAATCTCTCTGTAATTGACCAAGTAAATGGCCACGAATTTCTATTTCTTTTTCACTTCTTAGCTGTTCCATAGCTTCTGCTACTTTTTCTGTATTTTCACCATATAAATAATAAAGGTATCTTTCAAAATTGCTTGCCACTTGTATATCCATAGCAGGGCTTATAGTAGGATGAACCCTTTCTATACTATAATCTCCAAATTTTACTGCCCTTGTTAGTATATTATTTCTATTTGTTGCAATCATAATTTTACTAAAAGGCAGACCCATTTTACGTGCAAGATAACACGCAAAAACATTACCAAAATTACCTGTTGGCACAACCATATTTAATTCATCACCCACTCTATGAACGGCTCTAAAGTAAATCCAAAAATAATAAACTATTTGTGCTAATATTCTTGCAAAATTAATAGAGTTTACAGCACCAAGACTATATTGTGCTTTAAAATCTAAATCATTAAAAACTTCTTTAACAAGGGATTGGCATGTATCAAAATTACCACCAACTTCAAGGCAAAATACGTTTTGTGCCTCTGTTGTAGTCATTTGTAATTCTTGTATATTGCTTATTCTATTTGCAGGGTAAAGCATAAATATATTTATATTTTGTTTTCCCTTAACTCCATATATGGCAGCACTACCAGTATCCCCACTTGTGGCACCTAATATATTTAGTTTTTTATTACGTTTTGTTAAAATATATTCAAATAAATTACCTAAAAACTGTAAGGCTACATCTTTAAAAGAATAAGTAGGCCCATGGTAAAGCTCAGCTATACGCATACCGGCAGCTTTTCTAATAGGTATCATATTAACAGCGTCATATCTGCTATATGTTTTTTGGATAATTGCCATTAAATCTTGAGAAGGTATTCCCTCTTGATATCTATTAATTATTTCATATGCTAGTTTAGTATATGGCAACTCTGATAAATGCTTTAAATCTTTTTCATTAAACAAAGGTATTTTTTCAGGAATAAGTAGCCCACCGTCGCTTGCAAGCCCCATCATAACAGCATCTTCAAAAGAAAGCCCCTTAACTTCACCTCTTGTACTTTTATAACGCATACTATTCTCCTTAATACTTGTAATTTTTCCTGTTTATTATATATTTAATTTTTAATTACTGCAAGAAAAGAATATATAATATTTTATTATTTTAGGTTATTTGTTTATTTTTGCTTATAATTTTTAGTTATTCTTTTCTATGTTTTTTATTAAATAGTATTATATTTAATACATAAAATTTTATATATAATTTTTAAATAGCTATAATTATATTCAATAATAAAATATTAATTGTAAAATCAAATATTATATATTTCCTTAAAATTATAGCTAATAAAAACCAAAAATATTTTTCTACTTTTTTAATTATGATAATATCAATTTATATATTTATTAAAAACTAGAGTAATATATAAATTATTTTATGCTATTATTTACTAACTTTGGTTAAATTATTCTTTTTTAAACATAGTAGTGTATTTGAAAGGCATTTTTTAATGTTATTTTAATATTTATTATACGAACCTGTTATATGATTTCTTTAAAATTATAGTGAGAAAATAGTAAAAATATTTTTTATACTTCCATTTAATAGTTATAATAAAATTAATTTATTATAGTTTTTCTTAAAACATTGAATTATTTATATAAAATACAATTTTTAATGTTTCTATTTAATAGTTATACATAAAAAAACACAGCCTAAAAAATATAAGCTGTGTTTTATGTTTATATTAATTTTAAGTTATTAATTAAACTAATTCAGTGCCAGAAAAGAAAAATGCAACTTCTTCTGCTGCAGTTTCTGGAGCATCAGAACCATGCACTGCGTTATTATCTATGTTTTTACCATAGAGTTTACGAAGTGTGTTTGCTTCTGCTGCTTCTGGGTTAGTAGCACCCATTAAGTTTCTCCAACCTTTTATAGCGTCTTCTTTTTCAAGGCACATAACTATACATGGGCCTGAACTCATGAAATTAGTTAAGTCGTTATAAAAAGGGCGTTCTCTATGAACAAAATAAAATCTTTCTGCTAATGATTTTGTCATATGGATTTTTTTCATACCTTTAATTGTAAAACCTTCTGCTTCTATTCTGTCAATGATTTTACCTGCGTTTTTTGCTGCTACTGCGTCTGGTTTAATAATTGCAAATGTTTTTTCTAACATGTATTTCTCCTGTTTTTTAATTTCCATTATCTTTACTATGTTTTTAATATTATTTCAAGTAATTTATTTTTCTTCTAAATAATCAGCCTATTATTACTGCTATAAAATCAAGTGTGCCGTCTTTTGAAGCAAGCCCATGATGTTCTCCTTTATTACAAAGCATAACATCGTTTACTCCTACTTCTACTTCCATACCGTTATCATTATATATTCCTTTGCCCTCTGTTACAATATATATTTCAAGGTCATCTATATGCTGGTGATAACCAATAGCAGAATCTTTTTCAAGCCTCATATGGTTAAATGCTTTTACTTTTCCATCAATCCCTTTTAAGATTTCGTAAGGAAAACTTTTTGCCATACCTTTGCCACCACGTGGGGCAGTCATTTCCATAGGGTTAATACTTTCAAATTTTGTTACCATAATTTCACCACCTACATATCAATTTCTTTAGTTTTATATTCTAAAACCTTTATATATTTTTCAATATCTTTTTTAGATATTGTGTTTTTTTCAGGCACTTCTATTACTTCTATTTTTTTGTAATAGTTCCACATATCTATTTCTATTATATCATTTACTTTTAATATGTATGATGGTTTTACGACTTTACCGTTTACTTTAATAAACCCTTCATCTGCTGCCTCGTTGGCAACTGTTCTTCTTTTAATAAGCTGTGCTGTTTTTAAAAACTTATCTACTCTCATAATTATTGCACCTTAAATTTATCTGATGCTCTAAAAACAACTATGGATTCTTTATTTTTTTTCATCCACTTATCTACTGCCTGTTGGAAAAGTTTTTCCCCTATGGCGTTTTGTATTTTCTGTTTTGTGTTATCATCTATTTCATATTTACTTATAAAGTCTTCCACAAAACATACTGCCCACTGATTTTCATACTTAAATGGTTTTGTTATTGCTCCCACTTTCGTATCCCTTATGGCTTTTTCCATTTCTATTGGCATATATGTGGTATCTTGAAAACCTAAATCGCCGCCTTTAGAAGCACTTTCGCTTAAAGAGTGTTCTTTTGCTGCCTTACTAAATTCATCACTTGTTTTTACATTTTTTATAATAGATTTAATATCTGATTTTCTTTGTGCAGTAATGATTTTAATTTTATACTTATCTTTCAACCCAAAATCACCAGCTCTTTCATCTATCATATTATTAATATCTTCTTCTGTTATAACAATTTGTGGGACACTGATTTTGCTTCTCATAATCATCTGCCCCTTTATTTGGTAACGGTATTGGTTTAGGCTTAAATTTTCTTTTTGCAACGTTTTTTCAAACTGCTCCATTGTCATTTTATTAGATGCAGCAATCTCTTTTACAGCCCTATCCACATCTTTATCGCTTATTTTTATACCATCACGTTCTGCAGCTATTTCCATAATATTCATATCTATTAAAAAATTAAGTGCCTGCTCTTTATATTCCTGCAACTGCTCTTGCATTATTCTTTCATCAGCTATGGATAAAATATTTTTATATAAAGCAGGGTTTAACATTTCAACATCGTATGATGTTATTATTCTATTACCTACATGGGCCTCTATTTTATCTACTACTTCCGCTTTTGCCGGTAAAACGAGAAAGGTTAATATCAGTAATAAATTCAATATCTGCATTTTTATAAAGTTCATTTATTAATTCCTCTATTTTTTTATTTTGTTCTTTATTGTATAATGTAAAGTGAATATCGTTTTTTACACTGGCATAATCTACCTTTCTTGGCATACCGTATTCTTTTACTAAAAATATATGGTAACCATACTCACTTTTTATTATTTCACTATATTTTCCTGCCCTTAACTTAAAGGCTTCTGAAAATATTTCTGGGTAAACTGTATCTTCTATAAACCCTAAATCGCCGCCCTCATCTTTTTCAGGGCCTTCAGAATATCTGCCTGCCACTTCATTAAAAGAAAGCCCACGTTTTAGTTCTGCCATAGCTTTTTCTGCCACTTGTTTATCAGTTGTGAAAATCTGATAAATATGGGCTCTTTTTGATGAAACTTTATTAGCATAGTTATCGTTATATTCTTTTTTTATGGCTGATTCTGGTATATCTATTTCTGTATTTACTATATTATATATTAAGTTTTCTATCATATATTTTTCTTTTAATATTTTTGCAAGCTCATTGGCATCAGTATTAAAAGAGCCGGAATATACTTTTAAATCCTGTGTGCCTGATTCTGTTAAAAAAGAATCTGTTACAGAATTAATCTGTTTACTATCTACTGTTATATTCCTTTTTTTAGCTTCCTGTAATAAAAGGTTATGCTCAATAAAACTATCCACTAAATACTGTTTTATTTCTTTGTTATTATAATCATCTTCACTTAATTCTTTTAAAACTACACCTGCAAAGTTATAAAAATCTTTATCATAAAGAGTTTCTCCATTAATAATAACATAAGCCGAATTATTATCTTTTACAACATTTACCGAATCTTTATCCTTAGAAAATAAATTACAACCACTAATACTAAATATTAATAGTAACATAACTAATAAATATAACTTTTTCAAAATATGCTCCTTATTTATAATTTATTCTGCTTTTGATATTCTATAAAGCTGGCCAAAAAATTCTAGTATTACACTTAATGGCTCACTACTGTTTGCTGATAGGGAAAGCTCGTATTCAGAAATGAACCTATACATCATATTTTTATCCTGCGCGCATTTTACAATTAATGCAGGGTTCAGTTTTGTTTCTTTTACAAACTGCACTTTTACTGCCCCTGTTTTTGAAAGGGTCATTTTTTCTGCTCCAAGCATACCTGCATAGTTTTTTATAACCATAATGTATGAAAGGTTTATTATCTCCTCTCTTAATACTCCATAGCCGGATTCTATTTCCTGTAAAAGCTCTATTCTGCTATTATTATCATAAATTTCTGCAAAACGTCTATAAAAATCAAACCTTATACGTGGATTTTCTATATATTCTGCTGGAATAAAGTATGAAATGTTAGAATTTATTTCCGTATCTGATATATTTGTGTATTCTCCACGCATTTCTTGAACAGCTTCTTCTATCATAGCAACATAAAGTTCATAACCTACTTTTACCACAAAACCTGACTGCTCTGCACCTAATATATTACCAGCACCACGTAACTGTAAATCATACATTGCAATTTTAAAACCACTACCTAAATCAGATAACTGTTGTATTATGGAAAGCCGTTTTTGTGATATTTGGGAAAGCCTTGAAAAATCTTTAACAGATAAATAACAATAACCTCGCCTGTTACTTCTACCAACACGGCCTTTTAACTGGTAAAGTTGTGCTAACCCAAAATGGGCAGCATTATTTATTATTATAGTGTTTACATTAGGTATATTTATACCATTTTCTATAATAGTTGTAGCCACTAAAACATCAATATCTCCATTATAAAATGATGATAATATGTTTTCCATAGTTTTAGCATCCATTTGACCATGGGCAAAATCTACCCTTGCAAAAGGTAGTTGTGCTTTTATTTCTGATGCTATTTCTGAAATATCTGACACTTTGTTATGTAGGAAAAATACCTGACCGCCACGTTCTAACTCTGTTTTTATAGCTTTTATTCTTTCATTATCACCATTTATTACTTTTACCACAACAGGAAGTCTGTTTTCTGGTGGTGTTTCTATAATACTCATATCTCTTATGCCTGATAATGAAAGCTGTAATGTTCTAGGAATTGGTGTAGCTGTCATTGTTAAAGTGTCCACATTTCTTTTAATGGATGTTATTTTTTCCTTATGGCTTACTCCAAAACGTTGTTCTTCATCTATTACTAAAAGCCCTAAATCTTTAAACTCTAAATCTTTAGATAACATTTTATGAGTGCCTATTAATATATCTATTTTACCTTGATTTACTTCATTATATATTTCTTTTATCTGTGCGTTAGTTTTATACCGTGATACAAACTCTATTTTTACAGGCAACCCTTTAAAACGTTTTATAAATGTTTCATAGTGCTGGCGGGCTAAAATAGTTGTAGGCACAAGCACAGCAACCTGTTTACTACATGCTGCTGCCTTACATGCTGCACGCATGGCAACTTCTGTTTTACCAAAACCCACATCGCCACACACAAGCCTTTCCATAGGTGTTTCGCTTTCCATATCCCTATATACATCATATATGGCAGAAAGCTGATCCTCTGTTTCTGTATATTCAAAATTACGTTCAAAAATTTCAGTTAATGTGCCGTCATCATTAAAAGCATACCCTTTTTTTGCTTTTCTTTCTGCATAAAGCCTTAACAAATCTTCTGCTATATGTTTTGCACTTTCTTTTGCATGTTTTTTTAACTTCTGCCATGCAGAACTTTTTAAACTGTTTAGTTTTGGTTTACTATCTTGTAAACCTATATATTTTTGTATCTGCCCTATAAAATGAAGTGGCACATATAAAACATCTTCTCCATCATATGTAATAGCTAGGAAATCTCCCTCATTGCCACCTATTACCATATGTTTTATACCTTGATATATGCCTATACCGTGGTTTACATGGACTACATAATCGCCTTCTTCTAAATCAGAAAGTTTTGTATTAAAGGCGTCTTTCTTTTTAGTTTTTGGTTTTCTTTTTGTAAAACCAAAAATATCCATATCTGATACAAAAGCTATTTTTTCTTTTTTATCAATAAACCCACCGGATATATGTTTTCTATAAATCCATATACCCTCTTTTACTGCTTCTTTTATGTTTTTTATTTCCACAGGAAAAATATCATAATCTCTTAAAAATTCTGTAAATATACCATAAAACTTTTCGCTTTCCACACAAAATATTATACGCATATTATCTTTTAAAAGTGATAATAATACAGTTACTGCATTTGTCATAGACTGGTATAAGTTTTTCTTTTCAAAGGCAAATTCTGTATTTGTGCTTGAATAAAGCAACCCTTGACTTTCCAATCTGTCTGTTATTTCTGAAATTATATAAACATTGTTTTTATATATAAGGTCAAGTATCTCTTTTGATTCTAAAAAGGATTTTAAGTTATCTACTTCATTTGCTGAAGATTTTATTATTTCATAATAATTATATACACTTTCTTCCACATTAGGCATAAAACATGCACAGTCATAGTTTTCTATATATTCAAAAATATTTGACTGCTCTATGTTTAAATATGGGGCAAGCCAATGATAACCTGCAAATTTCCCATAGTTTTCTGCCTTTTCATATAAAGCAGGGTATTCTTTTAATTTATTTTTAAAATCTAAAGTTGATACAATTAAATCAGTTATAGGTAATATATTAATATTATCTAACTGTTTTATACGGGACTGGCTTTCTTTATTATATAAAAATATACTTTCAATTTCATCATCAAAATATTCTATTCTTATGGGGTTATCACTGTTTACTGGGAAAATATCTGCTATGCCACCTCTAAAAGTATATTCCCCTGCGTCTGTTACAAATTCCACATATATGTAGCCTAATTTATCTAAATCCTGCTCTAGTTTGCTTTGGGCATATGTTTTGCCCTGTTTTAAAGTTATTATATTTTCTAAAAATTCGTTTTTATAAGGTATTTTCTTTAATAAAGCATATGGAGAAGTTAAAAGAATATAGTCCTTTTCATTAATAATATTATATAAAGTGTTACTACGAACCTGCATTATATTATTAATAGGCCTTGCTTCTTCAAATGGGTTTTGAGTATATGAGGGGAACATATAAACATCTATTTCTGAAATCAGTTTCAGTTCATTATAAACTGATTCCATAATAGACTTATTTTCTGGCAACACTATTACAAGCGGCACACTTTTCTTTTTTTTGCTATAAGCAAAATAAGATGAAGAGGCACCCCATGCGTTATGGTATTCTTCAATAAAAGCCATTATTATCCTGAATATTTACCAAACATTTTTTCATCTACAAGCCCACATATAATATGAGCTGCTAGAATATGGATTTCTTGAATACGAGCTGTTTTTTTATGTTTTACTATTAAAAGATGGTCGCATAATCCACGCATTTTACCACCGTCTTTACCTGAAAAACCAATGGTTTTAGCGTCTTCTCTTAAAGCACGTTTTAAGCCCCTTATTACATTTTCAGAGTTACCACTTGTGGATATCCCCCACACTAAATCTCCTGCATTAACAAGGGCAGCCACTTGTTTTTCAAAAATATCTTCATAAGTATAATCGTTACCTATTGCTGTAATAGTTGAAGTGTTAGTTGTAATGGCAATAGCTGGAAGTGATGGCCTTTCCATTTCAAACCTTCCAACAAACTCTGCTGCTATATGCTGAGCATCTGATGCTGAACCACCGTTACCCATAATAATTAATTTATTACCACGTTTAAAACATTCCACTATTTCCATAGCTATTTCTTCTATTATTCCTTGATTATCTAAGGCAAACTCTTTATGAGCATTAATTGATTCTTCTAGTATCTCATTAATATATTCTTTCATATAATACTCCTTACTTCTATTTAAAATAATAGATATTTTATAAAATAGCAAGAATATAAATAAATTATTTTAACTATCACAAATATTTATGCAAAAAAAAAGACGAAAATCTCTTTTCGCCTTTTATATTATTTAATAATTATAAAAATTATTCTCCAAGCCCACAAGTACCACCGGCACAACAAGAGCCACTAGGGCATGCAGGAGCTGGTGATTTTTTATCCGTATTATAAAAACCACTACCTGTTAAGTGGTATGATGTAGCAGAAATTTTTCTTTCAGCATCTTTACTACATTTTGGACAAGTTTCAATCCTTGATTCTGTGTTTATACTTTGCATTTTTTCAAATACATTACCACAGGATTTACATTCATATTCATATATAGGCATATTATCCCTCACTATTAATTAATAAAGTAAATATATAACTTTTATTTTTTTATGCAAGTAGAAAAAAATAAATTATTTTTTATTATTTATAATATTTGTAACTATTATTAATTTTTTATTTAATATCTAGATAATTTATATGCATATAATACTCTAATTTTTCCCATATAATAACATCTGGTTTATATTCTTTAATTATATTTTCATATTTTGCTATATCTATAGAATAAGTCCAATAAAAAGCTATTTTAGAAGCACCATATTCTAAAAATGGATATAAGCTATACATATAAGAATCATGAAAAACAAGAATTTTAGGGCCTTTTTTATTTGCACCTTCATAATATTTAAAATATTTATTTTCATTCATATCTAATTTTGTTTTAACTCTATATTTTAATATAAATGGTTCATAGTTTAATTTAGCTTTTATATATTTTTTATAATAAGGTTGTAAATTATTATATGAAACACCATATCCTGTTAGAGAATAAAACTCATTAATATTAATATTTTCCTTATTTATATTTAATAAGTTTTCTGGATATTCTTTATAATTTGGATAATATTTCTGTATTTTTTTTACTATAATTTTAGATGCTTCATAAGCTGCTACATTATTCCAATGGGTGTCTTGTTGATAATATATAGGAAAATCATATTTTGATTTAGCTTCCAATATTTCATCTCCTGGCATAATTAAAATATCGCTATATTCTCTTAGTAAATTTTTTAAATAATTGTAATTTTCTAAACCACTTTTTTTAATTATATAATCTGGTAAAAATTCTGTATAAATTGAACTTTTATTAGGTAAAATAAGAATAAATAGCTTTATATTATGTTTATCACACATTTTTTTTACGTTATTGATTGATTTTTTAATATGTGTAATATTTTCTTTATAATTATTATTTCCATTTATATATGTATAATTTTCTGAAAATGTATTAATATAAAGCCAATTATCTTTTCCAATAATAGTGTTGGCTAAAAGAAGATTCAATTTATTAGTATAACTATATTGAGAAAGTAATAAATACTCATCTCTTAATCCTATTCTATCATTAATATAATTATCCATTTTTTTTGGAAATACCTCATGGGT
>CALADT010000204.1 GCA_937890655.1 uncultured Mucispirillum sp.
CCTTATATTAATTTTTAAAATCATTTTAAAAAATTACTAATCATTTTATAATGAGCTTATCTCATCATTATTAATGAAATTATCTCGTGCCGATATATTATGATATAACAAACAACATAATAAGTCATCTTAACATTATTTTACCATTAGTTACGGTATAAGTCAATTCAACATTCATAATAAGTTTCAGATTTACGACTTATACCACACACAACTTTATTTTTCTTATAAATAACCATATAAAATACCAAAAAATATATTAAATAACAAAAAAACACCTTGATTTTTTCATATCATTAAATATACTAATTTAATTATGATTTTTTGGAGGAGCAATGGGATTTTTTGATATATTTATACCAAAAGATATTAATGGTGAAGTAGAAAATGCTAAAGCGAATGAAAAAAGTGTTATTCTTGATGTAAGGACTGCTGGAGAATATAAAGGCGGCCATATTCCTAATAGTATAAATATTCCTGTTGATGAAATAGGCAATGTTGCAAAAAAATATTCTGATAAAACTACACCATTATACATTTACTGTTTAAGTGGGGCAAGAAGTGCTGGTGCTACACGTATTTTAAAAGATATGGGTTATGAAACAGTAGTGGATATGGGTGGCATAGGCAGGTATAAAGGTCAATTAGAGCGTTAAAGTTTTTCTAGTAGTGATATTATATCATCATAAGAAAGTTCTGTATTAATCTCTAATGTTTTTATTCTTGAAGAATGGCCTGATGTGATTTCCACATTATTTTTAGGCACAGACAAAAGTTTTGAAAATATTTTAATAACTTCATTATTTGCAGCACCATCAACAGGTGGTGCTGTTATTTTAATTTTTGGTTTATTATCATAAAGCCCTGCATAGCCATTTTTTTTAGACGATGGTTGTATATAAACTGTTATTTTCATAATTACATAAATCCTTAATAACCTATTATATATAAAAAATATAAATATTTCTATTTCTTTTTATTAAAATAAAATATATAACTATAAATATACTATATTTTCAAATGGAGTAATTATGCGTGCAGGTATAATAGGAGCAACAGGTTATACAGGGGTAGAGCTTGTTAAGATTATTACAAAACATAGTTTATTATCATTAAATGTGATTACTTCAGAAAGCTATGCAGGGCAGAAGTTTTCTGATATTTACCCAGCACTTTTAGGTATATGCGATATGGTGCTTGAAGAAAATAATCTTGATACCATAAGCAATAAGGCTGATGTGTTTTTTCTTTGTCTGCCACATAAAACATCTATGGATACTGCTTTATATTTATATAACAAAGGTAAAATAGTAATAGATTTAAGTGCAGATTTTAGAATAAAGGATAAATCTCTTTATGAAGCTGCCTACAATGTGGAACATACTGCAAGCCATTTACTTGAAAAGGCAGTTTATGGTCAGGCAGAAATTTTTACAGAACAGCTTAAAAAAACATCACTTGTAGCCTGTGCCGGCTGTTACCCAACATCTATTATAACGCCACTTTTTCCACTACTTGAAAATAATATTATTGATGATAATACATTTATTATTGCAGATAGTAAATCAGGAGTAAGTGGTGCCGGCCGTAAACCTACTTTAACTAATATATTTTGTGAAGTTAATGAGGACTTAAAGCCATACGGTATATTTTCCCACCGTCATAATGTGGAGATAGATTTTATATTATCAACAGCAAAAGATAATACCCATATTACATTTACACCACACCTTATACCTGTAAATAGGGGTATATTATCAACAATTTATTTTAAAACATCTGCTGATGAAAGGACCATAAAAGAAACTATACAAAATAAATATAAGGATAGATTTTTTGTGAGAGTAAAAAATAGTGTTCCGGCTATACGTTATGTAGCAAATACTAATTTTATAGATATAGCAGTGTTTAAAAACAATAATACAGCAATAATAGTTTCAGCCATAGATAACCTATTAAAAGGAGCATCTGCACAGGCTGTTCAATGTTTTAATATTATGCAAAATATTGATGAAAAAGAAGGATTACTATAATAATATATAATGGAGAGAGTAATGATAGGAAAAGTAAGTTATGGTGGAGTAACAACTCCCGTAGGTTTTAGAGCAGCAGCAGGAGCAGCAGATATAAAAGGTAAAAATTTAGAGCGTGATGACTGTGGGTTAATTTTAAGCGATAACCCATGTGTATATGCTGGTGTTTTTACTACTAATTTAGTAAAAGCAGCACCTGTAATATATGATATGGAGCTTTTATCAAAAGGTGGTAGTATTTTAGCAGTGCTTGCAAATTCAGGTAATGCCAATGCCTGCACTGGTGAAAATGGCTTAAAAGATTGCCAAAAACTAGCTGCTGCATATGGTAATGCACTTGATATTAAGCCAGAAAGTATATTAATTGCATCAACAGGTGTAATAGGGGTGCCACTACCTGTGGATAAAATAATTTCCATAAAAGAAGTGCTTGTAGACGGCCTTGCAGATGATAAAGGCCTTGATTTTGCAAAAGCTATTATGACAACCGATACCACAGTGAAAGAAACAGCAGTATGTGTAGAGCTACATAACGGTATTGTAACAATAGGTGGTTGCACAAAAGGTGCCGGTATGATAGCCCCAAGCCTTGCTACTATGCTTACATTTATTACAACTGATGCTTTAATTGAAAAAAAACTTTTACAAAAAGCCTTAAACGAATGTGTAGAGAAGACATTTAACAGGGTAACAGTTGATGGAGATATGAGCACAAACGATTCTATAATAATATTAGCAAACGGTATGAGTGGTAATATTATTACAGAAGAAAACTATGAAGAATTTAAAGCAGGGCTTATGAAATTAATGAACTACCTTGCAAAACAAGTAGCCCTTGACGGAGAAGGTGCTACCCGTATGATTACTATAGAAGTAGTAAATGCTGCAACTTTAGAAGAAGCAAAACTATGTGCTTCTAAAATAGCTAACTCACCACTTGTTAAAACAATGTTTACAGGGTGCGACCCAAACTGGGGCAGGCTTATGGCATCAGCTGGTGCAAGTGGTGCTAAATTTGACCCTGAAAATGTAGATATTTACTTTAATGACCTACACTATGTATCAAAAGGTATAATAATCAATCCTGAATTAGAAGAAAAAGCATACGAGATTATGAAAGAATTGCAGTATGTTATAAAGTTGGATTTACATGCAGGGGAAAGTTCCACTAAATTTTATACATGCGATTTAACACAGGATTATATAAAAATCAATGCAGATTATAGGAGTTAATAGACTTTGGGTAAACCTAAATTTCAAATAAATTTATCAGATATATCACAAAAACCTGGCGTTTATATGTTTCGTGACGGTAAAGGCAGGGTAATATATGTTGGTAAAGCAAAAAATTTAAGAAATAGGCTTTCTTCTTATTTTAATGCAGGTGAAAAAAACATTAAAACGGAAAAAATGTTGGTGCATGCTGTTTCTGTCAAAACCATTGTAACAGAAAACGAAGTGGAAGCCTTTTTACTGGAAGCAAACCTTATTAAAACGGAGATGCCAAAGTATAATATACTTTTAAAAGATTCTAAAGGTTACCCATATGTTAAACTAACAAACGAAGAATACCCACGTTTAATATTTACAAGGCAGACAAACGATGAAGATGCAAACTATTTTGGCCCATTTGTAAACGTTGGGGACTTAAAGCACATAATAGAAATGATACAAAGTGCTTTCCCATTACGCACTTGTTCTAGTCATCAGTTAAGGGAAGGTAAAATATGCTTAAAATACCAAATAAAAAAATGCCCTGCTCCTTGTGAAAACTTAATTAGTAAAGCAGATTATATGAAAACTGTGGAATCTATAAAACAGTTTTTTAAGGGCAATATTGATGAAGTAAAAAATATATTAACATTACAGATGAAAGAGTATGCTAAAAATTTAGAATTTGAAGAAGCAGGTAAGATACGAGATAGAATATTATCTCTTGATAAACTTTTTTCAAAACAGTCTGTAACTAATATATTTGATGAACGTAATATTGATTTATTTTATAAACATTCCATATCAGGTGTTACAGGTATTACCCAGATTTTTGTAAGAAGTGGTAAAATGATAGGCGTAACATCTAGCTTTTTTGCAGATATAGAAGATGAGCTTTTGGAACGTTTTGTTATGCAGTTTTATAATAATACAAGACAGTTTCCGGAGCTTATTGCATTAGAAGGGGATGATTATGATGAAAATATTGAAGATGCTTTAAGCCAAATGGCAGGTAAAAAAATCCATATAAGAAAACGTGGCATACAAGGGCTTGTGGAGCTTGCAAGGAAAAACGCAGAATTACAAACAGAACAGTATTTACAAAAAGTAGGGGAACGAAAAGATGTAACAAAACGTCTTGCAGAACTTGTGCGTATAGAAAAAGCAAGCCGAGTGGAATGTGTGGACATTTCCCATTTAGGTGGCGAGTTTACAGTGGGCGTATCTGTTGCTGCTGTTAATGGAGAATTTGCAAAACAGTATTATAGAAAATATAGAATAAAAACTGCTGGTAATGATGATTTTCAGTCCATGAGCGAACTTTTTCTACGAAAAGGTGAAAATATAGCAGAAGGTAGCGAAGAACAAGCAGATTTATATGTTATAGATGGTGGGTTGGGTCAGCTAAATTCAGCTATAAAAGCAGCAGAAAACGCAGGTATTACAGCACCTTTTATATCCATAAGTAAAAGTAGGTCATTAAGGCCTATGAAACATGAATTTGAAAACACAATAGAACAAATACATATACCTAATAGAAAAAACCCGATTATTATGAAAAAAAATGACCCATTACTTCATTTTATACAGCATATAAGGGATGAATCTCACCGTTTTGCTATAACATATTCAAGAAGCCTTGCTTTAAAAAATATATCAAAATCGCCACTATTAAGTATTGCAGGTATGGGTGAAAAACGTTTAAAACAGCTTATTATGGCTATACCTGATATACACACTAACTCTAACATAACAGTTGATATTTTAAAGGAAACAGGAAAGCTACCAGAAGATGTGGCAGTGAAAGTTTACGACTTTATTCAAAAGGAAAAAAATAAATAAATAGGAACGATGTTATATTTTTTAAATTTTTTATATTGACAACGTATATTTATATGTGTAGTTTATATAATATATACGTGTAATAAACCGTATCTTTTGGAGGGATTATGTTTGGTAGTGAAGCATATAAGGAAAAAATATTATTAGATATAATAAATATTCTAAAAGAATTAAAATCAACAGGTAATAAAGAAATTATTACTAAAAATAAACAGTTATTTTTAGGGAAATATTCTGAAATACCAGAGCTTTTATACGGTATTATAGAAGATTTTGAGAACAAAAATTCTGGTGTTAGTAAAGAGCAAATAGAAGAAATAGAAAACAATGCAAGGCAGATGATGGAAAATGTTACTATGGAGCTTGATGAACAACGCCTTATGGTTGATTCTTCTCGAGATGGTCTATGGTATATGCACTTCCCAGCTGATGGCAATATTAATATAGATACGCCTTTTATGTGGTCAGATAAGTTTAGACGTATGCTAGGTTATACTGATACGGAAGATTTTCCAAACGTTTTAGGTAGTTGGTCTTTAAAAATCCACCCAACAGAGCATGACGGTATTTTTGCTGCTTTTGGTGCGTCTTTGACAGATAAAACAGGTAATACTCCTTATGATGTTCAATACAGATTAAAATTAAAAAACGGGGAATACAAATGGTTTAAAGCATCAGGCACTGTAAAACGTGATGCAAACGGTAACCCATTAATGATTGGTGGCTCTTTAACAGATATTGATGAAGATGTAAAAAATAAAGTAGAGCTTGAAAAAACTCTTGTTCGTTTTAACTACTCACAAAATATGGTAAGTGATGGTGTATGGAGTGCAAGGCTTTATGATAATTCAAGAAATATAAGCGACTCTCAAAACAGGTTTTGGTGGTCTACAAGGTTTCAACAGTTACTAGGTTATGAAGAAGGTGAAGTACCTGAAAACCATGTAAAAACACTTTTTGGTGTTATTCATAGAGATGACTTGCCAGCTGTGGAAGAAGCCTTTAATGAACTATTAAATAGTAAAGAACTAGAACATAGTTTTGATTTAGAGTGCAGAATGAAGGTTCGTGGCCATGAAACTTATGAATGGTACCGTTTACAATGTAGAAGACAAAGTGATAATAATGGAGCACCATTAAGGATTGTTGGTGTATTAAGCCATATAGAATCACTTAAAACACAAATGAGAATGCGTGAAATAGAGCAATCACAAGCAGAGCTTGCTAAGAAAAATTTAGATGATATTACAAATATTATTAAAGTTATTGACGATATAGCAAACCAAACGAACCTACTTGCACTTAATGCAGCCATAGAGGCAGCACGAGCAGGGGATCATGGTAGAGGCTTTGCAGTAGTTGCAGATGAAGTAAGAAA
>CALADT010000205.1 GCA_937890655.1 uncultured Mucispirillum sp.
AGAAAGTGAAAGCAAAAAAGAATTAAGTGAAGAAGATAAATTAAAAGAAGAATTATATAATAGAAAATTACCTAACTCTATTGCAGATATGACGTATAATGATATGATAGATGATGATTTTCAGTATGGTAATATAGTAGAAGATAACTATAATGAAAGCGACATGCCTAGTGTGGATTTAGGGGAATCTGCTCCTTTTACACAAGGGGATATTATGGATGAGATTTTGGACGCAGTAGGTATGACTCAAGAAGATATGGCAAATGATGAGCAAATTGAGTTATCAGATAAAGAAAGACGATTAATAAGGCTTGAACAGTTTTTAGATAAAGTAAGACATAGTAAGGAAAGCAAATGAATATATTAGTTATTAATGGCCCAAATATAAATATGCTTGGTAAACGTGAAGTAAACCATTATGGTGGTATTACATTTATAGAGCTAGAAGAATTAATTTCACAACGAGCAGAACAGCATAATATAGAAGTGGATTTTTACCAGTCAAATGTGGAAGGTGATATTGTAACTTGTATTCAGCAGTCAGAACAGTATGACGGTATTATAATTAACGCAGGAGCATATACCCATACAAGTATTGCCATAAGGGACGCGCTTTTATCTGTAAAAGCAAAATTTATAGAAGTGCATTTATCAAATGTTTATGCAAGGGAAAGTTTTCGTCATAAATCATATTTATCAGATATTGCTTTGGGTGTAATAGCTGGTTTTAAAGAAGATTCTTATTTATTAGCATTAGATTATTTTGCAACAGGAGTATGGAATGATTAGAAGAATAGCAGAAGTCCAAAGGCACCTTAGAAAATTAGATATACCTGCTGTATTAATAACTAATTTAACAGATATAAAATATTTAAGTGGGTTTACAGGCACAACTGCATATATGATTGTGGATTTGGAAAAGGCAACATTTTATACAGACGGTAGATATGAGTTGCAGTCAAAAGAGGAGCTAGAAGAAACAATCCATATAGAAATAGTAAAAGATTATAATAATATATTTACAGAAGAATGTGGTAAATATAATAAAATATTACTTCAACCATCATGCATCATAAATATAAGTTCAAAAGTTGCATCAAAGGGGGCAGAAATTTACCTTGATGAAGAAGACTTTATGTTACGACTTCGTATGCTAAAAGATGATAAAGAAATTAAGCTAATAAAAGAACAATATAATATAGCTGGTAAAGGGTTTTTAAGAGCATTAAAAATGATGAAATATAATACCAGTGAAAAATCGTGGGCTGCAGCCTTAGAATACCATATGAAAATGCTTGGAGCAAAAGGGGAAAGTTTTGAAACCATAGTGGCATCAGGAGTTCGTGGAGCTATGCCACATGGCACTGCAACAGAAAAACAAGTGCAGGAAAACGAGCCTGTTATTATAGATTTTGGTAGTAGAGATACATATACAAGCGACTATACCCGTATGGTTTATGCAGGCAATGAACAGGAAGTTTTAAGTGTTATAAAAATAGTAGAAGAAGCTGTGGAAAAATCCATAGAGGGTATTTCAACAGGAGTATTGTGTAGCGATATTGATAAAATAGCACGCAACCATATAGAAGAAGCAGGCTACGGCCAATATTTTAACCACTCCTTAGGGCATGGTGTTGGTATAGATGTTCATGAAATGCCTGTTTTACGCACAAAATCAGATACAATACTTGAAGATAATATGGTTTTTACCATAGAACCAGGAATATATCTTCCAAATAAATTTGGTTCGTATTGAAGAAACTGTTCTTGTAAAAAACGGTAAAGCAGAAATAATTAGTAATATTCTTGATAAACATGTATATAATATATTAGATTATCAATAGAAATATTATACATATAGTAACAACATAAAACTTATTTTACAAATATAAAAATATATGGTAGAATATAAAATGAGTAATTTATAAATAAAAACTATGGGGTTTTAATGAAAGGTATAATTTTAGCAGGTGGTTCTGGCACACGCCTTTACCCATTAACCATGACTATTTCAAAACAGCTTTTACCAGTATATGATAAACCTATGATATTTTATCCTTTATCTACACTTATGCTTGCAGGTATTAAGGATATTCTAATAATATCTACACCTTCAGATTTGCCAAAATTTAGAGAGCTTTTAGGGGACGGTTCATCATATGGTATAAAACTTTCCTATGAAGTGCAGCCAAGCCCAGACGGTTTAGCACAGGCATTTATTATAGGTGAAAAGTTTATAGATGGCGATAGCTGTGCTATGATATTAGGGGATAATATTTTCTACGGCAACGGGCTTTCAAGACATTTACAAAGGGCATATGAGCAGGAAAAAGGGGCTACTATTTTTGGTTACTATGTGGATGACCCAGAACGTTTTGGTATAGTAGAATTTGATAATAACGGAAAAGCTATATCCATTGAAGAAAAACCTAAAAACCCAAAATCTAATTATTGTGTAACAGGACTTTATTTTTATGATAATAGAGTATGCGAATTTGCTAATAAAGTAAAACCATCAGCTAGGGGCGAGTTAGAGATTACTGATTTAAATAATATGTATTTAAAAGACGGTTCTTTAAATGTAGTAACATTAGGCAGAGGTTATGCTTGGCTTGATACAGGCACTATGGAAGCACTTGCCTATGCAGGAGAGTTTATAAGAGTTATAGAAAAAAGACAAGGCATACAGGTGGCAGCTATTGAAGAAATAGCATTTAGGCAAGGCTGGATAAGTAAAGAGGAGCTACTTATATCTGCAAAAAAATATGGTAAAAGCCCATATGGTGAATTTTTATATAATGTAGCAGAAGGAAAATATTTAGGGTAATAAAATGAATGTAATAAAAACAGAAATTGAAGATGTTTTAATAATAGAACCAAAAGTATTTGGAGATAAACGAGGCTATTTTTTTGAAAGCTATTCAAAAAAGAAAATGGAAGAACATGGTTTATATTATGATTTTGTGCAGGATAACCAATCATTTTCAGCAGTAAAAGGCACTTTACGTGGCATACATTTCCAAAATGGCGAATTTGCACAGGCAAAGCTTGTAAGATGCACAAAAGGAGCTGTTTTAGATGTAGTTGTGGATTTACGAGCAGGTTCTCCAACATATAAAAAATGGGTAGCTGTGGAGTTAAGTGAAGAAAATCACCGTCAATTACTAATACCTCGTGGTTTTGGTCATGGTTTTGTAACATTAACAGATAATGTGGAATTTTTATATAAAGCAGATAATTATTATAATATGGAAAACGATAGAAGTATATTATGGTGTGATAAAGAATTATCAATAGACTGGAAAGTAGAAAACCCTATTATTTCAGAAAAAGATAGTAAAGCACCATTACTTTCTGAAAGTGATGTAAATTTTATATACAAGGGGAAATAATATGAAAATAATTGTTACAGGTGGCGCAGGTTTTATAGGTGGCAACTTTGTTCATTATATGATGAATAAATATAAAGATTATAAAATTATATGTATAGACGCTTTAACATATGCTGGTAATATGGAAACATTAGAAAGTGTAAAGGATAACCCTAATTTTACATTTTATAAAGCAGATATATCTGATAGAAATAGTATATATGAAATATTTGAGAAAGAGCACCCAAATATAGTAGTAAACTTTGCAGCAGAAAGCCATGTGGATAGGTCTATTGATAATCCTGATATATTTTTAAAAACAAATATTTTAGGCACAGGGGTTTTAATGGATGCTTGTAGGAAGTATGGAATAGATAGATATCATCAAGTATCAACTGATGAAGTTTATGGTGATTTACCACTTGATAGGCCAGATTTATTTTTTACAGAAACAACACCATTACATACATCAAGCCCATATTCTGCATCTAAAGCATCGGCAGATTTATTAGTATTATCATATTTTAGAACATTTAAGCTACCTGTTACAATATCAAGATGTTCTAACAACTATGGGCCATACCATTTTCCGGAAAAACTTATTCCTTTAATGATTGCAAACGCATTAGCAGATAAAGAGTTACCGGTTTATGGTAAAGGTGAAAATGTAAGGGATTGGCTTTATGTGGAAGACCACTGTTCAGCTATTGATTTAATTATACATAAGGGAAAAGTAGGGGAAGTGTATAATATTGGTGGCCATAACGAAAAAACAAATTTAGAAGTGGTTAAAATAATATTACAAGAGCTTGGTAAAAGTGAAGATTTAATAAAATATGTAACAGATAGGCCAGGACACGATATGCGTTACGCTATTGACCCTACTAAAATCCATAAAGAGTTAGGGTGGCTGCCTGCTACTAAATTTAATGACGGTATTAAAAAAACTATAAAATGGTATCTTGATAATAAAGCATGGTGGCAGAATATTTTAAACGGTCAATATCAAGAATATTATGAAAAACATTATAAAAACAGGTAATTTATGAAAGTATTAGTTACAGGTGTAAACGGACAGCTAGGTTATGATGTATGTAATGAGCTAACAAGCCGTGGCATAGAAAATAAAGGGATAGATAAAGCAGAATGCGATATTACAAATAAAGAACAGGTATTCCAATATTTTAGAAATTATAAACCAGATGCTGTAATACACTGTGCAGCTTATACAGCTGTGGATAACGCAGAAGATAATGTGGATTTATGCAGGCAAATAAATTTAGAGGGCACACAATATATAGCAGAAGTTTGTAAAGAGCTAGATGCAAAACTTATGTATATCTCAACTGATTATGTATTTAATGGCAAGGGGTATAACTTTTTTAATGTAGATGATGAAAAAGGACCATTAAATATATATGGTCTAACAAAGTTAGAGGGTGAAAAGGCAGTAAAAGATATACTCACAAAATACTTTATAGTGCGTATTTCATGGGTGTTTGGTTTAAATGGTAATAATTTTATAAACACTATGATAAAACTAGGGGAAAATAGAAAAGAATTAAATATAGTATCAGACCAAATAGGTAGCCCAACATATACATACGATTTAGCACCATTATTATGTGATATGATAGTTTCAGAAAAATATGGGGAATTTCATGCAACTAATGAGGGAGTATGTTCATGGGCAGAATTTGCAGAATGTATATTTAAAGAAGCAAATTTAAATGTAAAAGTTAATTATATAAAAACAGAAGATTATCCAACAAAAGCAGTGCGTCCAAAAAATTCAAGAATGAGTAAGGATTCTCTTTTAAAAGCTGGGTTTTCTACATTACCTACTTGGCAGGACGCAGTAAAACGATACGTAAAAGCATATTTAGAAAAAATAAAATAACTATATTATTTATGATATATTTAAAAGCATATAAATTTTTATATGCTTTTTTTATTATGGAAACATATAATTATATAAATATTAAGGTTTGTAATTAATGAAATAAAAATTAAAGGAATTATTTTAATAAATAGTATTAATAAAATATAGTTAAAAATGGGTCTGTATAAAAAAATTTTTATAATACTCTTTTGTGGTAAATAATTATTTTTATAATTTATATGAAAGAATAACACAAGTTAGTCACCTTAAATTAAGTAAAACTAATTATGAATAATAAATAAATTAATATTAAAATTTATTAAAAAATTTAAGAAATATAATCTAGTAATTATATAAAAAAATATGTATTTCAAGGGTGGTTTATTTAATTTAAAAATATGATATTAATTAAGAAAAATATATAAGTATGAAAAAAAATTTTAATTAATTATAATTATCATATTTATTAAATAATAAAAAATATATTTAAAGTTCAGCACTTTTGTAACATAAAATGGGTCAAATTTATAATCTTTTGCTTGTTCTGGTATCATTATTTGAACAAACACATTCCATGATGGATAGTCTTTATTTTCAATAGTTTTAAATAAATCTTCAGTTGCATGGTCAGAGTTTATACCAGGCATTTTTTCTACTTCTGCATTATTAAAAGTTTTATTACCTTGATTAGTTTTAAAGTGATATTTTATCTATACATATTCATTTTTTTCATTATAGCATATAAAAGTATGTCTTGAATGACCATTCATATGTCTATACGAGAATGGTGTTCCTCTATCAGAATACAGAATAGTTACTTGGTGTAATGATTATTGAGTGAGAGAGAATAAATTCCATACCATATTTGCGTCATGTAAGTTAGTTTGTGGATAACGTTTTTTAGTATATATTAAATCAGGGAATTTTAAAACATCTCTTATAAAAAAATACAGGAGTATTGTTATCCACTATATCGTAGTTACCTTCTTCTGTATAAAACTTAACTGCAAACTCTCTAGGGTCCATAGCTGAATCGGCAGAACCTTTTTCCCCACCAACAGTGGAAAACCTTAAAAATACATCAGTTTTTTTACCAACTTTTGAAAAAAATTTTGCTTTTGTATATTTAGAAAGGTAGTTTTTTTATTAAAATATATAAATAAAGTAGTAAAAAATAATAAAAATATTTGACAGTAAAGAAAAGAATATATTAAATAGAAGTAGCGTTTAAAAATAAAAGGTAATAGTTAATGGTAATATATATACTACGCAGGTTATTAGGCATGATACCAATGTTTATAGGTATAACTATTATATGTTTTGTAGTTATACACTTAACTCCAGGGGATGCAGCTGAAATCCGTGCCAGCATGGGCGATAAATATTCTGAAACAGCTCGTGGAAAATTTGAAGAATTATATGGGCTTGATAAACCTTTGGTGGAGCAGTATATATTATGGTTAAAAAATGTATTAGTTTTAGATTTTGGTGAGTCCTTTGCCATAGACGGAAGAAGTGTAACGGAGAAAATAGGGGAGCGTATTCACATAACAGTAGGTTTAAATTTATTATCTATGTTTTTTATATTTTTAATAGGGTTGCCTTTAGGGGTAATATCTGCCTATTACCAAAATAGTATATTAGATAAGGCAGTAACTGTTATAGTGTTTATAGGTTTTGCAGTACCTACATTTTGGCTTGCTGTTGTATGTATGTATTTTTTTAGTATACATTTAGGTTGGTTGCCTACATCAGGGCTTTATAGTGATTATGCTTTTGAATATATGACGTTTTATGAAAAAGTAAAAGATATAGCGGCCCATTTGGTGTTACCTGTATCCATATCTGTATTTGGTTCTTTAGCGGGTATATCACGTTTTGCAAGAACTTCTACCCTTGATGTTTTACATGAAGATTATATACAATCGGCAAGAGCTAGGGGCATAAGTGAAAAAAAAGTGCTTTTTAGCCATGCTTTAAGAAATGCTTTATTACCAGTTATTACAATAATAGGGCTTTCTATTCCAGGGTTAATAGGTAGTAGTGTTATATTTGAATCTATTTTTAGTATACCAGGAATGGGGCAACTTTTTTATAATTCTGTTATGATGAGAGATTACCCTGTAATAATGGGTATATTAGTTATAGGAGCTATGCTTACATTAATAGGTAATTTTATTGCAGATATTGCATACGCATTTGCAGACCCAAGGATACGTTATGGAAAGAAATAAAGTAAGAAGTAAACTCTTTGGTGCAATCAGTAAAAACCTGCTTTTATTTAGTGGTGGTTTTATTGTTTTATTTTTTATATTAGTTGCTATTTTTGCACCATTTATTGCTACCCATAACCCAGAGGCTGCAAGTATAGAAACTATGTTTTTACCACCTAGTAGTAGCCATATTTTTGGCACGGACGATTTAGGCAGGGATGTTTTTTCCCGTGTGGTTTACGGCACAAGAATTTCCTTATTTGTAGGGTTTATAGCTGTGGGAATATCCATATTAATAGGTGTTATATTAGGTTTAATAGCGGGCTATTATGGTGGTATAATTGATAGTATTGTTATGCGTTTTACAGATATTATGTTAAGTTTTCCTACATTTTTTTTAATACTTGCAGTAATAGCTTTTTTAAAACCGTCCATAACTAATGTTATGATAGTAATAGGTTTAACAGGGTGGATGGGTGTAGCTAGGCTTGTTCGTGCTGAAGTAATGAGTGTAAAAAATAGAGAATATATAATGGCTGCAGTGTTACAGGGTGTTAGTAGTGTAAAAATAATGTTTAAGCATATTTTACCAAATGTTTTATCTCCTGTATTTGTAACAGCCACATTAAGTATAGCAGGAGCAATACTTTTAGAATCATCACTTAGTTTTTTAGGGCTTGGTGTTCAACCACCTACACCTTCGTGGGGTAATATATTAACAGACGGCCAAAAGCACATACTAAACGCATGGTGGCTTTCTTTTTTTCCGGGTATTGCTATTATTATAACGGCTTTAGGATATAATTTATTAGGGGAGGGTTTAAGAGATAGTTTAGACCCTAAAAATAAAAATGATTAAAATAATATTTTCAATATATATGGGAGCTAATATATGAAAAAAATAGTGTTAGTTTTATTAGTAATATTTATGTTTACAGGCTGTGGAGATGATTTAACTTATGAAGTTACATCTTATTCTGATTATTCATCAAATATATCATACCTTGTAGGTTCTAAAAGAGATAAAAGGCTTACTTTTTTTGATGTTAATGAATATAAAATGATACGTAGTATCCCAAATAACTTATCAGATAGTAATGGTGGTTTAGCAGGCCGTGTTCAGTTTGCTCAATCTCATACAATAGACCCAAACAATAACGAAAAACGTAGAGAACCATCATTAGTGCCTAATAGAACAGCACTTTTACTTTTTACTCCACAAGAACATATTGGCTTGTTAAAAGAGTTAAAAGTTACTGTAAAAAAAGAAACTCATACAAAAGAATTTACTATGCTTCCACCTTTATATATGCCAAAATCAGATTATGCAGGGGACGGTTCAAGGCCTGATGTAACATATTCTAAACGTAGTTATAATGTTCAAATACCGTATTATTTCATAGGGCCTGAAATGAATTTAGACTTTAAAGCTACAACTTTAGACGGTAGAATATTAGAAGGCACACTCACAGGTAAAGATATTGAATTTGGTGCACCTATTGAATCTGTATTTTTATTTATACGTTTAGGTTTATTAACTGACGCACCAGATAAAGTTCCTTATGATTTTTATATGATAAATAGGCCTGCCCATGCAATAGCAGAATATTTTCAAACAATTCCACAAGCACAAATGGCAAATGGTTTTTATGAAGCAAGAAAATTACCAAAAGTTATAATAAGTAACGGAACTATATATACAGAAAGTAATCCAAGCCCATACCCTAACCCGTCAGACCATAGTGGTGATATGCGTGAAGATGTGGCAAAAGCACAGGTAAGTGTAGGTATTAATTTTGCAAATAAAGGTGTTGCAAGTAGCCCATTAAACCAAAACCATAATATAAACCATGATATGTTTTATTTTACAGTGCACCATACAAGGGGCAAATATGTAAGTGGAATTCAAGAGCATGGTTTAAGTGGTGGTAACGGTATAGGAACCCTTTATAAGTCTGCCACTAACGAATTTAGCCATGAAGTGGACCATGGTTATGGCAGGGGGCATCATCCATATAAAGATGAAGGTTCAGACGGTTCTGTTCATGGATATAGAACAGGCTGGGGTTATGATGCGTATAAAAACAGAATGCGTGCAAATATAGACTGGAAAAATAAAAATGTTGAAGACTATATGTTTTACCAGCACTATATATCAACTTTCCAAAAAACATATAGGTGGAATAACGATAGTATGAATGGTGGTGGTAGTGACAGTGCCATATCCCGATATACCCATAGCACAGCAAGAACCACAAGGGATACACAAAAAAACATATCTGGCAGATATTTTCTTGATAATAAATTAACTACTATTGACGGAAAACAGGTATATGCCTATAATAAATGGGACCCAGATGCAAGAAAAGTAGTGCAGGTAAAAGAATCTTTTCCATATAAAAATATGTATTTAGGAACTCAAAATGTAGATATTTTATTAAATGATAAAAAATTAACCATAGCACCAACAGAGTTTCCAAAGGAAGCAAATAAACAGCAGGAATTTCTCACAAAAAAAGTAAAATCTGCTTTTGGTAATGAATGGCGTGTAACAAATTTTGTAAAAAATAGTGATGGAACCTATGATTTTTATGTAAAAACAGAATTTGCAGAAAAAAGGCCACTTCCTTCTCAAAAAGGTGTGCCTGTTATTACAATATTAGGTGGATATGACCCAAGCAACCCTGAAAAAACTGTATTATATGAATACTTTAGGGGTAATTATGGTAATATATTTGAAAGTTTATTTTTAGATACAAAACCTGCAAGTGTAGATACATATTTACAAATAACATATTATGAAAATAATGGTGTTACTAAACCTACACAGTATGTAGAATTAGCAAACACAAGATATGAAAAAAATATTATTAATAAACTCCATGTAAATATACCAGAAAGTGATAAACCACAAACTATTACTTTATTTGTAAAGGGGCAAGAAAAAGGAAAAACAACTATTAATAGAACAGTTTATGATACTCCTATGCCTAAAGCTGTTGTAGTAGGTAAAGAGAATGATTATAAAGATGTTATTACAGCAGATGTAAATGGGTTAAATAGTGCACTAGAAAAGCAAGATGTTAAAAGCTATATAGTTACACCTAAAGAAAAAGAGATAATTTTAATACTTGATTACCATAATAAAATAAATGAGTTAAAAGGTAACGCCCTAGAAATAGCAAAAAATGTTATTGATAAAAATAGGAAAGTAGAAAGAGTAAATCAGCATATAGAAGATAACTATAACGCATTAGAATCAAAAGATATAACAGCCATTAGTAATTTAGAAAAATTAATGGCAGATAATGGCTTAGGTAAAGTGGAATATAACTTTAATCATGCTGAATTAAACGGATTCTGTATGGAAGTCTATGGTATGGAAGAAGGGAAAATAATATGTTAGAACTATGGAATGTAATAAACATGAAAACCAAAGATGGGCAATAGATAATCAAGGCAGAATCCATTCAGCTTTATTCCCTGAATATTGTTTAGATAGTGCAAAAGTTGATGAATTAAGGTTATGTAGTGATAGCAATACTCAAAGGTGGCAAGAAAAACCTGTTGATAATACAGTGGTATTATATGAAAATGTAAACCATAAAAAATGTATTGATAGTAACACACGGTTAAATAATCATCATATTATTTTATATAATTGTACCACTGGCAACCAAAAC
>CALADT010000206.1 GCA_937890655.1 uncultured Mucispirillum sp.
CTTAGTAAAAAATAATAACAACGAAGAGTAGACTAAAAAGATATAACCGTAAAAAGACAGGCCACACCTACTATCTCTTTAACCCCCTAATAACATACATATTTCTCAATACATACATCACCGGCATAGTAAATATGGCCTGCTATATTTTATCATGCCCCACTTATTTGTGAAGCTAGTTTTTACCTACTTGGCATATCTTGTAGATAAACGCATATGAAATGAATCTAAAGTTTTTAGCTTTCAAGTAATAACCGTGCTTGTAGTTGTTGGCTGTATGTAATATCTTTTATTACACGCACACCTGAAAACCGTATATCCTGCATTATAGTTTGCATTTGGTTGCATATACTTGCAAGATTTTCCCTTTTACTTTCAAGGGATGCTCTGTTAAACTCTGAGCTTAATAGCCTTATTTCATAAATATCGCTAAAGTTACTTATTTTTTTCTCTTTAGCTCGCTCCGTTTCTTTTTTTTGGGGCATGAGTTTATCTTGAGTGTCATTTAAATTTGTATCTATTGAAGATACTTTCATTATATTACCCATAAACCACCTGCCTTCGCGCATTAGAAAAAATATTCCCCTGTTTAATAATAAACAGTTTGCTATGAAAGTGACTGTATAAAACAGCCACTTTATATATTATTAACGCATTAACTGCATTGCATAGCTTGGGATTTGGTTTGCTTGAGCTAACATGGCTGTAGCTGATTGCATAAGCACTTGTTGTGCTGCTAACTGGCTTGATGCTTGAGCTATATCTAAATCACGGATACGGCTTTCTGCTGCCACCATATTTTCCCTTGTTGTGTTAAGGTTATTTATAGTGTAGTCAAGTCTATTCATTTGAGCACCTGCTGTTGCTCTTGCTTTTGATATTTGCTCTAATGCCATATCAAGTTTTGTTATGGATTTTTGTGCGTCTGCAAATGTTGCTACATTTACATCTTCAATACCCATAGATTTTGTATCAAGTCTACCAATAGATATATCTAATATTTGACCTTCGTTAGCACCGATTGCAGCTTTTGTAGCGTTATCTTTAATGTGTAAAAATGCTGTTGTTGGGTCTGCTTTTGCTTCAAATACCATTTGATTTTTAACAGCATCAAATTTCACATTAGCTGCTGATTCTGGTTTAATTTCTAAATCAACCCCTGGGATGATATTTCTTAATCTACCATCTGTTACAGTATCTTCACCTATAAATTCCCCTGTATGGGCATCAGATACTCTTACATTTAATGCAGAATCTTTTGCTGATTGGATTTGTGTTACTCCTAACCCACTTAACACACCTTCATCACCTACAAATGTAAGGTTAGAAGCATCGCCTAATACAGCACCTTGGATAATAAATGTGCCTTTAACTGCTCTATCACCTTTGCCTTCTTCTTCTACAAATT
>CALADT010000207.1 GCA_937890655.1 uncultured Mucispirillum sp.
ATTTATACAACAAAAGGAAAAATAGTTGATATGGCTTGTAAAGTTATTACCATTGCAAAAGGCTTGTTTTTTCCTATTTCTCAAGAAAAAATGGATGAAACATTATCTCATCTTTGTTTTTTAGATAATGTTACATATCATCCCAAAGCAATAAAGTATTGTAAAAGATAATATTTTATTTTTATTTCATAAGCCCTGTTTTTGCAGGGCTTAATTAATTATATTAAAAGTTTTTTTATGGAGTTATGAATGGTTTATTATTCAGATATTTTAAGTCGTTTTGGTTATACAGAAGTTGATAAGGAGTTTTCTTTAACCATACATGAAGTTATGATGCAACAACAGGATAATTTTATATCAGATATTCTTAAATATCTAAATTCGGATAATCACTTTAAAGCAGAGTATAGTGATACTCTAAAAAGTATTAATACTAATAAAATAAAATTATGGTATAAAGATATTATATCTGGCAAACTAAATGGTGCAATTAGTGATTTTATTAATGATTTTAACCTAAATGTTACCCCAAAAGGTGGTTTTTCAGCAGAACGTATAGCAGAATTATTTAACTATATAAGAATATGGTTTCAAGATAAAGTTTTTGATTTAGTAGACGGTGAATGGAATTATAAAAATGTATTACGTTCTTATACAAAAATAATAAACGCAAGTATATATATAACAATGAATACATATGTGCCAAAAGATATAACTATGGCAGAATCATCAAAACTAAAAGGGGTAATCCTTATTATTGCAGAAAAAGCATCATTATTTACCCACTCTATATTACTATTTTTCCTAGTTTTAATGACATTATCCGGTGTAGGATTTTTTATGTGGAGCTTGTGGGATTTAAGGGGCATAGCACCTGATAAGTTTTTTGTTACAGCTTTAGGTTCACTTTTAGTATTATGGGTATTAATTGAATTAATTAATTCAGAAATCCAAATGTTACGGGGTGATAAATTTAGAATAAGTGTCTTTGTAGGTGTTGTATTAATTGCATTTATTAGGGAAGTTTTAATTATGACATTAAAACACGATGTAAACAATATAAAATCAATGATATTAATGCTTGCAGGTATTTTAGTTTTTGGTGTTACATACTGGTTGCTGGCAAAATCAGAAGAACGTCCAAAACATTAATTATAATCTAAAAATAACTAGGTATATGGGAAAATAAATCCTATATACCTTTTTTTATCTCTATAAAAATTATAATATTATATATAAATATCATATTATAAATAAAAATAGCCCTTTTTTATATACCTATTCAATTAAATAATTATATATAAGTTTTTATTTGTTATAAAACTCATAAAGAATAAAATTTATAATTTTGCTTATATTTTTTTATAGGTTGAAAAAAACATATTAAGGGTAGTATTTTTTATATAAGTTAAGTCAGTTATTGTGTAGGCTAAAATTTTTATAAATAGCTTTATTAATAAAAAATAGGTTGTAATAGCTTTTATGTTAGTAAATTTGTTGTTTAAAGTTTTTATCTATCAAATATTTAGTATATATAAATAATAAAAATGTTTATGAAAAATTCAAATTTTCTAACTATAAGTTATACTAAATTATAAATCTAACTTATGATAGAAGAAACAAAAGATTTTAACAAAAGGTAATAACTATTAATATAAATAATATTATAGTAAAATAACCCTAGCTAAAATCTATTATAAATAGATCAAATCAAAAAAAGAAAAGAACACTTAAATATTAAAATAATAAAATATTAAAAAATAATATTATAATTAATTAATATTTATTATAGTGGACTTTGCTTTCATCATACCTATCAACAAATTTATAAGACTCCTCAGAGTAACCAACAGCTACCATAGCAAAAGGAGTAAGGTTATGTGGCAGGTTAAATATTTTTTGGATACCTTCCACCTTATGTTCATCAGGATAAGCACCAATCCATACAGCTCCTAAACCTATCTCAACTGATTGAAGAAGTATATTTTGTATAGATGCAGATAAATCCAACGGAAACCATAAAGTATTACCGTATTCGCCTTTATAACATTTATCTCTATTACCTAGTGCAATTATAACTAATGGTGCTTTGGCTGGTAATAAAAAATGCCTGCTAATATGTGATAGTTTTTCAAGAATAGTTTCATCATCTACAACAATAAACTCCCATGGCTGTTTATTACTGGCAGAGGGAGCCTGCATAGCTGCACGAAGTAAAATATCTATTTTTTCATTTTCTACTTTTTTTTCTTTAATAAAGGAACGTATAGAACGTCTTGTAAAAATAATATTGTTATTAATATTATCCATACCATAACCTCAAAATTGATTTACTAGTATTATTTAATAAAATCAAAAAAATATCAAGTATTAATTCAATATTTTTTATCTTTGTAATATAAGATAATTTGTTATAGTTTTGAAATATAATATTTGTCTAAAATATAATACTTGTAATTTATATCATATACTTATATATTTTTCTTATAATATTAATACATAAATTTTGTTATCTAAATTAAATTATAACCTAATAAATATATATTTTATTTGAAATTATAAAGTATATATGGTATTATTGCAAAAATATAGGTGGTATTAATGGGTTATGTTTTTATTATATTAGCATATTTTTTATTTGCTTTTTTAGTTATAATTACTCTTGTTTATTCTGTTAGACTTGTAAAAGCTCTTATCCCTGTTTTAAAAAATTATTTTAAATCTAACAGTAAAGAAAATAACCCATTTAATAATAACAATACTTTAGAAACTATTTTAAAAAATACAAGTGATAATGAGAATGTATTTACTACATATATTAATGAAATTAATAAACTTGAAAATATATGTGATGATAATGATATTGATAATAAATTAAATATATTGAAAGTAACATTAAAAGATGTATATGATTATTCTCAAAATAATCATTGTAAAATAGAAGATGATATGAAATTTATTACAGAACACTATGTTAATGATGTTTTAGAGCAGATTGAAAAATATTTATCTCTACATGATAGTGAATATGTGGAAAAATATAATGATAACATTAAAAAAAGCATATTAGATTCTATTGATATGATTACAAGTGCATATAAAAATATATTAGAAGAGCTATATAAAAACGAAATGATTTCTGTTTCTGCTAATTTAGAAGCATTGAAATCAGGCATTAAGTTAAAGGGGTTCCCTACAAAGTAAATGTAAAAATCATGATAATATAATTGATTTTTATAGGTAATAATAATATGAAGTTCATTTTAGTTTTTTTAAAAAGATTATTGGCTTTTGTAGTTGCATTTGTTGCTTATTTTGTATTTAAATATTTAATAAAATCGCAAGGTAAAATTATAAATAAAAATAATAATATTAGTGATAATAATATGGAAAATAAAAAAGAACATGTATATTTATTTGGAACAAAGCTAAATAAACCTAACACAAATGATACAGCAAATTCCAATAAAAAAGATAATAATTTTGCTAATTATAGCCATAATAATGAAGATATTATTGATTGTGAGTATGAAGATATTAAATCAAATCATAATGAAAATGAAAATAATTATAGTTGTGATAGTAACAAAATATCAGAAAATAGCGAATTAAGTAAATATAGAAAAGAGTTATGTATAATAGTAGATAATTGCCGTGATTTAGATATAAAAAGTAAAATAGAAGAACTTATAAAAGTTATGAAAAATATGGAACAGTATATATCTCAAAATAAAAGAGTAGATGCTGATATTAATTTATTTTATGAATATTATGTTCCAGAAATTATAAAAAATACAAAGACATATAGTAGTTTAGAAAGTGATGTGTTTTTTAATAAACATAGTAGTAATATGAAAGAAGATTTATTAGAAGCTATTAATATGGTTATTACTGCATATAATACTATATTATCAGAATGTTATGATAATATAGCCATGTCAGTATCATCTAGTTTAGATGCTTTAAAAGCAGGGCTAAAGTTAAAAGGTTTTTCTAAATAAATCATATTATTATAAAGAAGAATATAAGGAGTTTAAGTTGCATTTGTTATTATTATTAGGTATGTTTTCTTTGCTTATTGTGGCTTTACTTATTGCTTTAGTTTATATATTTTTTAGAGAAGTTATTAAAGATATAAAATATTTATTTACTCCAAAAAGTAAGGAGAAATTAAGTCAGAAACAAACATTTACTTATTCAAATAATGGGCAAAATTTTAAAGTGCATATAAATGTAAAATCTAATAATAATTTTAATAAAAATAATAAGCAAATTTATGATGCAGAAGTGGTTAGTGAAAATATTTCTAATAATACAAATAAAGAAGATAAAATATCAGATAATATAGTAAAATATAATAACGAACTTAATAATATGCTTATAATTTGTAAAGATAAAGATATTAAACATTATATAAAAGAACTAATTTATGTTATGGATAAAATAGAGAAGTATGTTGCAGAGCATAAACAATTAGAATCAGATATTAATATTTTATATGACTATTATATTCCGGAACTTCTTAACCAGCTTAAAATTTATAATAATATGGATAACGAAGATTTTCATAAAAAACATGGTGATAATATTAAAAATAACTTAATAGAAACTATTAGTATGATTACATCAGCATATAACACAGTATTATCAGAATTTTATGATAAATTAACATTATCTGTATCTTCTAATTTAGAAGCACTAAAATTAAATATTAAAAAGAAAGGGTTAAGTTAATAATATAAGGAGATTTATAAAATAATATGGAAAATCATGATATAAAATATGGTAAATTAAACAGTATGGCTGCAATTATTTATATATTTGCAGGTTTTGCTTTGATTATTTTTTCTATAATCTCTTTTGATAATATAGCAATTATTGCATGTTGTTTTATACCTGCCACATCATTAATAATATACGGGTTTTTAATTTTTACAAGGTTTATAAGAGCTTTAAAATATTATAATATTTATATGACAGGGGCTGTGTCATTAGAAGAATATTCTGATATTTTAATGGATTCTAAACGTAATATAAGAAAAGATATTGAAAAAATGGCTTATTATGGTGTTATGCCTAATTCACATTTTGATGAAAATAATATACTTGTATTTACTCAAGATTATGATAAAAGTAAAGTAATTGATGTGGAAATAAGTGAAACAAATATAAATACCCCAGTAGTTACACCGAATATAGATAAATATTATGCTAAGGAATGGCGTAAATATATCACTGAAATAAATGCAGCAGAAAACGAGTTTAAATCACAAGATATTTCTTTTAGTTTATATAGGTTAGGTAAAGCAGTAGGTAATGTTATAGACTATTTAGAAAAACACCCTGAAAAAGAAAAGGATGTGAAAAAATTAATGGAATTTCATTTACCTTCTACAATAAAATTAATAGCATCATATAAAGAGCTTGACAAATCAGGCTTAAATACTTTTAATATAGAAAAAACGAAAGAAGAAATTGTATCAGCATGTGATACAATCCATGAGGCGTTTAGTGGTGTGTTAGAAGATTTATATAACGATAAAGCCATTGATGTTTCAGCAGATATACAAGTTTTACAAATTATGTTATCAAGAGAAGGTTTTTTAGATAGAGATATATTTAGAAAAAAATAGCTGGAGTATATTATGAGTGAAAAACAAAAAACAGAATTATCAGAAGTGGAAGAACGTGTAACAAATATTAATAGAGATATAGCAGAACAAACTTCTAAACTTGCCCCAAAACTAGATATGGAGCCATTAAGTGAAGAAGATTTAAAGAAAATTGAAGAATACGCACAATCTATTGATATATATAATACAAATACTGTTATATCCTATGGAGCAGCAGCACAAAGGAAAGTGGCAGAATTTTCAGAAACAGCTTTAGGAAATGTTACAAGTAAAGATTTAGGTGCAGTAGGGGATGCTTTAACAAGTGTTATTACAGAACTTAAAGGGTTTGAAATAGAACAAGAAGAAAAAAAAGGGTTTTTAGGCTTTTTTAAACGTAATGCAAAAAAAGGTGCTAATAAACTTTTATCTTTAAAAACTAATTATGAAAAAGCCGATGCAAATATTGAAAAAGTTGTTCAAGTTTTAGAAAAACACCAAGTAACACTTTTAAAAGATGTGGCTATGCTTGATAAACTTTATGATTTAAATAAAGGTTATTTTAAAGAGCTTTCCATGTATATAGAAGCCGGTAAGAAAAAACTAGAATCTATAAATAACGAAGAAATAAAAATATTAAGAGAAAAAGCAACTGCTTCAGGGTTACCAGAAGATGCACAAGCTGTTAAAGATTTACTAGATTTATATAGCAGGTTTGAAAAGAAAATCCATGATTTAGAGCTAACAAGAACTATTTCTCTACAAATGGGGCCACAAATTAGAATGGTGCAAAGTAACGATATACAAATGAGTGAAAAAATACAGTCTACCATAGTAAACACTATTCCATTATGGAAAAGCCAAATGGTGCTAGCTGTTGGTATTACTCACTCTCAAGAAGCAGCAAAAGCACATAGAGAAGTTACAGATATGACAAATAAACTTTTAGAAAAAAATGCTGCTACATTAAAAAGTGCTACTGTTGAAACAGCTAAAGAAACTGAACGTGGTATTGTAGATATTGAAACATTAAAAATCACAAATGAAAACCTTATTTCCACATTAGATGAAGTTTTAAAAATACAAGAAGAAGGTAGAAATAATAGAAAACAAGCAGAAATAGAACTTCAAAAAATAGAAAACGATTTAAAAAATAAATTAATGGGTTTAGCAAATAAGGAATAAAGTAGTTTATTTAGTAGGTTAGTTAATGGAAAATGTATCAGTAGTATTATCACAAATAAGAGATATAGTGTGGGGTTTGCCTATGATTATATTATTATTAGGCACTCATTTATATCTAACATATAAAACTGGTTTTATTCAACTAAAAGTGCCATTAGGTATTAAGCTATCTATTACAAAAGATAGTAGTGCAAAAGGTGATGTAAGCCAGTTTCAAGCCTTAACTACGGCACTAGCATCAACCATTGGAACAGGTAATATTATAGGTGTAGGAACTGCCATTTATTTAGGTGGGCCGGGGGCTGTTTTTTGGTGCTGGCTAACAGGGGTTTTTGGTATTGCTACAAAATATGCAGAATCATTAATCGGCGTAAAATATAGAGTGCAGTCAAAAGACGGAAGAATGTTAGGCGGTGCTATGTATGCTCTTGAAAGAGGGCTAAATATGAAATGGCTTGCTATTGCTTTTGCTTTATTTGCAATGGTTGCTTCTTTTGGTATAGGCTGTGCCACTCAAATTAATGCTATTGCAGAAGTAATAGATACAAATTTTTCATTTTTAGGTATCCCTCGTATTTATATAGGGCTTATATTTGGTATCTTAACAGCATTAATTATAATAGGTGGGATAAAATCCATTGCAAAAGTATGTGCAAGCCTTGTTCCTTTTATGGCTATATTTTATATTTTTGGTAGTGTATTAATTTTAATTATTAATTATGATTATATTATACCTGCTATAAAATCTATTATATCATTGGCTTTTACTTCTGGTTCTGTGGCAGGTGGTTTAGCAGGGCAGGGAATAATTATGGCAGCAAAGTTTGGTATTGCTCGTGGGTTATTTTCTAATGAATCAGGGCTTGGTTCTGCTCCATTAGTATCTTCTGCTGCACAAACAAAAAACCCAGTGCGTCAAGCACTTGTTTCTGCAACAGGCACATTTTGGGATACAGTTGTGTTTTGTTTAGTTACAGGTATAGTTATAGTTTCTACTGTAATGAAATATCCTGAAGTAAATATGGCTAATTTCCAAAACGGTGGGCAAATGACAACAGCAGCCTTTAACCAAATCCCTTATATAGGTTCATTTATATTAATTATTTCATTAACCATATTTGCATATTCTACTATTCTTGGGTGGTCTTATTATGGAGAAAGGTGTGCAGAATATTTGTTTGGTAAAAAAGCAATATTACCATATAAAGCTGTATATATTTTAGTGATTATTATAGCACCTGTATTAGCTTTAGATATGGTATGGACAATATCTGATATATTAAATGCTTTAATGGCTGTGCCTAATTTAATTGCAGTCCTACTACTTTCTTCTCAAATAGCTAAAGATACATCTTTTTTTATAAAAAATATTGACCATCATCATAAAGAAGAAATCCATATTGTAGATAAATAAAATTTTATAATAAGTATTTATATAATTTACGAATTAATTTATAAAAAAAGGGCTTCATTAAAAAGAAGCCCTTAAATTTTATTGGATTACTATTTTACCGTTATTAACAGTTAAATTAATAGTCGTATTAGGTTTTGTTTCGCCTTTTATTATATTTTCAGCCACTAAGTTTTCTACCATTTTTTGTATAGCACGTTTCATTGGTCTTGCTCCAAAGGTTGGGTCAAAACCACTATCCACAATTAAATCAATGGCAGATTCATCAATATTTAAAGTAACAGGTAAATCTGCTAACCTTTTACCTACATTTTTAAGTAATAATTGTGCTATTGCACGAGTATTATCTTTTGTTAGTGGGTGAAATACTATAATATCATCAACCCTATTTAAAAATTCTGGTTTAAAGTGCATTGATAATTCATTCATGGCTGTTTTATTAATATTATTATATTTTTCATCCATAGAAATATCTTTTGCAAATTCTTCCATAATATGGTGAGATGCTATATTTGAAGTCATAATCACCACAGTATTTTTAAAGTTAATTACACGGCCTTTAGAATCAGTTAATCTACCGTCATCTAAAAGCTGTAATAATATATTAAACACATCAGGGTGTGCTTTTTCTATTTCATCAAGTAATATTACAGAATAAGGGCGACGTCTTACTTTTTCTGTTAGCTGTCCACCTTCTTCATAACCTACATATCCTGGAGGGGCACCAATTAATTTTGCAACGGCGTGTTTTTCCATATATTCACTCATATCTATTCTAATAAGAGCGTCTTCTGTATCAAATAAAAATTCTGCAAGTGCTTTTGCAAGCTCTGTTTTACCAACCCCTGTTGGGCCTAAAAATATAAAAGAACCCACAGGCCGTTTTGGGTCATTTAAGCCGGCACGACTTCTTCTTACAGCTTCGCTAATTGCAACTATTGCAGCATCTTGGCCAATAACTCTTTTATGTAAATAGCTTTCCATATTAAGAAGTTTATCAGCTTCTTCTTCTAAAAGTTTTGTAACAGGGATTCCTGTCCATCTAGATATTACTTCTGCTATATCTTCTTCATCAACTTCTTCTTTTAACATGGCTTTTCCATGTTGTATTTCTTTCATTTTTTCATTAACTTCTTCTTGTTTTTTTGCAAGCTCCACTAGTTTTCCATATTTTAGCTGGCTGGCTTTTTCTAAATCCCCTTGACGTTCTGCAACTTCTGTTAAATGTTTTGTATTTTCTATTTCTTCTTTAATATCTCTAACTTGTTGTATAATATTTTTTTCATTTTTCCACTGAGTAGAAAGGGTAGCGATTTTTTCTTTTAAATCACTTAACTCTTTTTCTATATTTTCACAACGTGTTTTAGATGCAGCATCAGATTCTTTTTTTAAAGCCTGTCTTTCAATTTCTAACTGTCTTGAACGTCTTTCAAGTTCATCTAATTCAGCCGGCATACTATCAATTTCCATTCTAAGGCGTGCTGTTGCTTCATCTATTAAATCAATAGCCTTATCAGGCATAAACCTATCAGAAATATATTTATTTGCTAAATGAGCAGCTGCAACAAGTGCTGTATCTTTTATTCTAACACCATGGTGGATTTCATATTTTTCTTTTAACCCACGAAGTATAGAAACAGTATCTTCCACAGAAGGTTCTTTTACTGTAACAGGTTGAAAACGTCTTTCAAGTGCTGCATCTTTTTCTATATATTTTTTATATTCATCAAGAGTAGTAGCACCTATACAGTGTAATTCGCCCCTTGCAAGTGATGGTTTAAGAATATTTGCAGCATCCATAGCACCGTCAGTTTTACCTGCACCAACAAGAGTGTGTATTTCATCAATAAATAATATAATTTCACCGTCTGATTCTCTTATTTCTTTAAGAATAGCTTTTAATCTGTCTTCAAATTCGCCTCTATATTTTGTGCCCGCAATTAAACCACCCATATCAAGTACTGCAATAATTTTATTTTTTAAGCTCTCAGGAATATCACCACTTACAATTCTTTGGGCAAGCCCTTCAGCTATGGCAGTTTTACCAACCCCTGGTTCCCCTATTAATACAGGGTTATTTTTTGTTCTTCTTGATAAAACATGGATAACACGTCTTATTTCTTCATCTCTACCAATAACAGGGTCAAGTTTACCATTTCTTGCAGCTTCAGTTAAGTTAATAGTATATTTTTCTAGTGTATTCATTTTTTCTTCTGGGTTTTGGTCTGTTATTTTTGTAGTGCCTCTTATTTCTTTAATGGCTTTTATTATATTCTTTTTATCAATACCATGTATTGTAAAAAGTTTACGCAAAGAATACCCAGCATGTTCTATGGCTCCAAGTAATAAATGCTCTGTGGATACATATTCATCGCCCATTTTTTTTGCTTCATCAAAAGCATAATCAATAGCCCGTTGTGCATCGTTTGATAATGTAGGCGAAGTAGAGCCTGAAACTTTTGGTAAATTATCCAAAATAGTTTTAATTTCTTCTAAAACCATCTCTGTATTTACCCCTAATTTTTGTAAAAGTGGACGTAATAACCCATCTTTTTGGCTAATAATAGAATAAGTTAAGTGTTCCACTTGTAACATTTGTTGTGATAAATTTTCAGCAAGTTTTACAGTATCTTGTATAGCTTCCTGTGCTTTGATTGTCATTTTTTTGTAATTAATCATACTTTTATACCTTCTTTACTCTTTTTCAATTTTAATTGTATAAATTTTATTGTTTTCTTTAGGAATAATTGAAATATCCTCCCCATACTTTAGTTTAATATTTGTTTCTATTTGTTCTATTTTTTCATTAAGCAGTGCTATTTGCTCCTGCATATTTATAATAATTTCTACCCCTGCTAAATTTACCCCATATTGTTTTGTTAAATTTGTTATTAGCTCCAGCCGTTTTATATCTTTTTCAGAATAAAGCCTGTTTTTGCCATCCACTCGTGTAGGAATAACAAGCCCTAAACGTTCATACTGCCTTAATGTTTGTGGATGAAGCCCTAACATTTCTGAAGCTACACTTATCATATATTTTGGTAAATCGTTATCCATAATAAGCCTTCTAAATAGTTCCTTGATTAATTATATGACTTCTATCAATAGGTTTTGTAAGTTTTTGTGCAGATAAAAGTAATTCTTTAGCATCGTTAGTTAAATTATCAGGAGCTTTTATATTAATAATTATATATAAATCGCCATTTATATCTTTTTTAAGTAAAGGCATACCTTTTCCTTTTATTCTTAATTTTTGGCCGCTTTTTACTCCCTGTGGTATATTTAAGCTAACAGCACCGTATGGAGTAGGGACTGTTAATTTTGTCCCAAGAGATGCTTCAAAAATATCAATATCCATTTTTATATATAAATCACTTCCATCTCTTTCATATACTGGGTTATTAATGATTTTTGTTTTAATATATAAATCTCCTGCAGGAGCACCATTAATTCCTGCATTACCTTTACCGGCTATTCTTATTTTTGAATCATTATCAACACCAGCAGGTATTTTGATTTTTATTTTTTCTCCAATATGTAAATAACCACGCCCTCTACAATCTTTACAAGGTTCAACTACGCGTTCTCCTGTGCCGTTACAAGCACTACATTTTGTGGCAAAAAAACCACCGTCATTTTTTAACCCTGTTCCACGACATACATTACATGATGTTTTTTTACCACCTGTGCCGTTACAAGTAGGGCATTCTGCATCTCTTTTTATTTCTAAATCATAAGATGAACCATGAACAGCATCGGCAAATGGCACATTAATAGAGTAAACTATATCAGTGCCTTGTGTTTTTTTGCTTTTTCCTTTTGAAGAGCGGGAAGAAAATCCACCAAATATATCACCAAATAAATCTTCAAAAGAAGTGCCACCAAAATTATAGCCACGCATATCTTCATAATTCATATTTTTAAAGTTAAAACCATGACCACTATTTGTAAAAGCATCATGGCCTATGGAGTCATATTCTTTTCTTTTTTCTTCATCTGATAAAACAGCATATGCTTCAGATAATTCTTTAAATTTACTTTCAGCCTCTTTGTTTCCAGGGTTTACATCAGGGTGATATTTTCTAGCTAATTTCCTATAACTTTTCTTTATTTCATCAGCTGATGCAGTTTTACTTACTTCAAGTATATCATAATAATTTTTTGCCATTTTAACCTCTATTTATCATTTGAATAGATTTTTATATTTTTTTTATTATTTTTATTTGTTTTGTTTAAGACTATTTTTAATAACCCGTCTTTTAAAGAAGCCTTTATTACTTCAGTATCAATATTAGAAGGAATAGCAAAGCTACGAGTAAATTTGCCATATGTTCTTTCTAATTTATAACAATTTTCATCATTATCATATTCATCCATTGGCGAATATTTAATCCCTTTAATTGTTAAAACACCATCACTTAAAGTTACTTCTATATCTTTTTCATAAACACCAGCTAACTCTGTAATTAATATTATAGAATCATTGTTTTCAATAATATCAACTAAAGGCGACCAGTTATTATCAGTTTCTTTAAAGGAAGCAGCAATAAGTTTATTAATATTTTTTTCCATATAAAATAAATCTTTTAATGGATCCCATTTCATAACACTCATACATCACCATTTAATTAAGTATAGATATAATATGTTACTTTAGTCTAGTATTGTCAAGTGATTTTATTAAAAAAATAATTTTTCTTTTTTGTAAACTAATGTTATAATATAATTGTTATATATAAATAAGTATGGTGATATGAAATTAAATAGACCAATTTTAATAGCAGTTATACTATCTTTATTACTGCATATTATTATAATAATGTTTGTAAAATTTATGCCTGATAATAAAGAGGCTGATAACAGTAAAAACCAACCTGTGGATATATCTGTTATTCCAAAAAGTTCTCTTGATAATGAACCTGTGCCTGAGATTATAGAAGAAGAAATTATTGATGATAATGCAAAAACAACATTAGATCATGATAAATCAGGTGGTAAAAGTGGTGGAGAAAAAGATGGTGCAGAAAGCAAAAGTTCTGCAAGTATTACAAAAAAACCAAAGGTAAATATTAATAAACCAAAAGTTACAAGCAATATGGAAAAAGATTTAAATGAAGATACAGATAACATGGCAAGTAACGTTAATTTATTTAATAATGATAATATATTAGACGGTATTTTAAAAGAGAAAAAAGAAAAACTAAAAGGGGAAGATACAGCATCTTATAATAAATTTGAAGAAAGATATGCCTCATATTTTTCTAAATTTAGAAGGCGTGTTTATCAATTATGGCAATATCCTGAACAGTCTGTTGCAAGAAGGGAATCAGGTGTTGTAAAATTATCCTTTTCAATTTTAAAAGACGGAAGTATAGTAAATATAAAAATGTTACAGTCAAGTGGGTATTCTAACCTTGATAGAGAAGTTATGCGAGTTTTAAAAAATATGGGTAAAATACCACTACCTGAATCTTATGAGCTGGAACAGTTAAATGTTGAAGAAGCATTTTTTATATATAGTATTG
>CALADT010000208.1 GCA_937890655.1 uncultured Mucispirillum sp.
CAGTAACACAAAAAGCCTTATGTATATATAGTGATTATTCATTTAAAATACGTAACCCTTTTAGTGCAAAAGTAATCAAAAAAGATAATTAAAATTTAAATAAAATATTTTATATAACTATAAATAATTTTAAGATTTTTATGTTATAATAAATTGAATATGGTAAAAAATATTTTTAATAAATTTATGAATACATTTTAAGTTTTTTTACATCTTCTATAAAATCGTTTAAGTTTTCTTTTGATGCTTTTTCTGTTTCTATGGAAATTTTTGCATTAGTAGGTAATAGACTATATATTTTATTAAAATCATATGTTCCGTTACCTATATTATAATGTTTATCCCTAACACCATTAATATCTCCGTCACTTAAATGATACATATATGGGTTAAGTGATATAAATTCTTTTAAAAATATTTCATAATCTATATTAAGGCTATTAGAAGCACATATTCCATGTCCTATATCAAGGCAAAATCCTATATTTGCTGTTTCTATTATATATTTAACTTGCTCTATATTATGGCCAACGCATACATCATCAAGAGATAATTCTTTTGTTTTAACAGCCACATTATATGGTTTATTTTCAAGTATAATACGTTTATCATTAATATTTTTTATCTGCCTTGCTGTTTCTTTATAACTACCTTTAATTCCTGGGTGAAATATTATTTTTTCAGCTTTTAGTAGGTCTGCATATTTAAAAGTATGCTCCACAAGGCGAATATTTTCTTTTTCCTTTTCTTTTACGGAAAAATTTAAACCGTGCATAAAATGTGGGCCGTGAATAATATAAGGAATATCAAGCTCTGCCCACAAATGTGCAAAAGTATCAAAAGAATCAGGTATGGCATAAAGCTCTATGTAATCATACACCCCTTTTTGAAATAGGTTGTATGCTTCTGTTGCATAAAAATCATTTGTAGACCATAGCTTTAAGCCATATGATTTCATATTATTCCACCGTTACACTTTTTGCTAAATTACGTGGCTGGTCAATCTCTCTATTATTTAATTTTGCTATTCTATATGCAAAAAGTTGTAAAGCTATAACAGAAAGAAATGGAAATAAGTTATCTTCCACATTAGGCATTACTATGGTTTGTAAATCTCTTCCTTTAAGTAACTCTGCCCCTTTTTCATCTGTTATAATAAGACTTTGGGCTCCACGTGCCATTACTTCTTCACAAGCGTTTACCATTTTATCAAATAGTTTATCTCCTGGCATGATGGTAATAACAGGCATTTCAGAATTAAGTAGGGCAATAGGGCCATGTTTTATTTCCCCTGCTGGGAACCCTTCTGCTTGTAAATATGTGATTTCTTTTAGTTTTAATGCACCTTCTAAAGCAATAGGGTAGTTTACGTTCCTACCAAGAAATACAAATGTATTATGTTTATAATATTTTTCTGCAAGTTTTGTTATTTCGCTGTCTAATGCAACTGCTCTTTCTATGGCAACAGGTAATTTTGCTAACTGGTTTAATAAAAATTCTTTCTTTTCACTATTTATACTTCCAACTGCATCAGCTATTAAAACAGAAAGCGAGAAAAGGGCAGCAAGCTGTGCTGTAAAGGCTTTTGTAGAAGCAACACTTATTTCTGAACCACATTGAGTGTAAAAAGTATGGTCGCTCATTCTTGCAAGGGTAGAAGCAAACACATTACATATGGAAACAGTTTTAAACCCTGCCTGTTTTGCTTTTTCTAAAGCAGAAACAGTATCCGCCGTTTCTCCACTTTGGCTAACAAATATTGCAAGTGTTTCATCAGGCATAGCAACCTGCCTATATTTATATTCTGAAGCGTATTCTGCTTGGCAAGGAATATTACAATATTCTTCTATCCAATATTTTGCAACCATTGTAGCATGGTAAGCTGTGCCACAACCTATCATCATTATGTTTTTAATATCTTTTAAATCTTCTTTTGTTATACCAAAGGCATTATTAATATCTTTTAATACTGCTTCTATGGTTTTACGAACAGTAACAGGTTGTTCATTAATCTCTTTTAACATATAGTGTTCATAACCGTTTTTACCAGCTGATTCAGAATTTAAATCAAGCTCCACTATATTAAAATATTTTTCATTTAAGTTATTATCATGTATTTTAATACTATCTTTTTTTAACACTATAATATCTTCATCATCAAGATAAATTGCTTTATTAGTAAATTCTGAAAAAGCAGAAATATCAGAGCCTAAAAAGTTTTCGTTTTCACCACAACCACAAACTAATGGGCTTTTTACTTTTGTGCCTATTATCATATTAGGTGCTTTTTTCCATATAATACCTAAAGCATAACTACCCTCTAGTTTATTTACTACACTATGAACTGCTTTTAAAAAATTATCTTCAAAATTATCCGTTATATTTTTAAGTGATTCCTATAGTAAATGGGCTATAACTTCCGTATCTGTTTCTGATAAAAACTTATGGTTATTTTTTAATAATTCTTCTTTTAATACTTTATAGTTTTCTATAATACCATTATGAACCACAACAATATCACCACTACAATCTGTATGTGGGTGAGAGTTAATTGTAGTAGG
>CALADT010000209.1 GCA_937890655.1 uncultured Mucispirillum sp.
ATAGTATTGATAAAAAAACGGTTTATTTTTTATAGCATCAGTAGCTTCTCCATATAGCCCATAATTAATTACTTTAGTATTTTTATAATATTTTTGGATACAGCTTGCCATCGTTCTACTATCATCTGTTCCCATTCCATATACATCACATGAGCCAAACATATATATACGGCTATTATATTTTTCTGGTTGGTTTATAGTAAACCGTTCTCCGTTTATAATATTAACATATTCACTACGAAAATCTATAAATCCAACTTCCCCCCCCCATATTTTTTGTATAATAGGCACTTCTTGAAATACATTTTTTATATATTGGCTACTATATTCTTTAATATCGTTATATAAGAACTTAAAAAATGGTGGGTTATTTTGATATTTTTTTATATCAAACCGTGTGGTATTAACAAGCGATTCATATATATTTCTGCTTTTAATTTCTGTTTCAATTTTTGGTATACGTATTAAATATTTTTTACATTTTTCATTAAGTTTTGCAATTTTAGGAGCATATACATATATATAGTGTGTTAGTTCTATTAATTCTCTAATAGATAATAGCAATATATTTTCAGGCATTAACCGTTCTATGCTATAATATTCTTCAAAGTATGATATAATAACACAATCTCCATTATTGATATCATCAATATTTTCAGTATATATAATATTATTATTATTTTCTTTTAAACTATTGTATAAAGTAGTGCTAATATCTCTTTTACCGAATATAACAACTCTTTTACAGTTTAAATAGTTTAAAAGATTATAAAGTGTAACATTATATTAATTTAATTCTTTCCATTTATCTAATAAAGTATTAACCATATTTCACCATATAAGTATTATGGTTATATTATGTAATATAATAATATAAAAGAGAAATTTTAATAATAATATATATTTATAAATATTAAATATAACATCTTGACTACATATTATTATTTTAGTAAAATAATGATTATTATAAAATTACTAAGGTGTATTATGACATTAGATGAGAAAATTGAAATATTTAGAGATACATTTAATATAGATAAGTCTATTGAATTAAGTGAGGATACTGTATTAAATGACCTTGATAACTGGGATTCTATGTCTAAGTTGGATTTATCTATTATATTTCATGATTATTGTAATAAAAAACTTACTTTTGAGATGATAGATTCTTTTAAAACATTAAGAGATGTTTTTAAAGCAATGGATTAATATTTGGTTATGAAGTATTATTCATATATAGAGATTGCAGAAAATCTAGAAATAAATAAAGGTAGTGTGGTATTACTTTCTTCTGATGTTTCCCGTATGTCTTTTGAAGCTTTGGAAAATGGCAGTCGTTTCAATGCAGATGAATTTTTAAATATAATAATTAATAAAATAGGTGAAAGTGGCACATTATTGCTTCCCACATATAACTGGGGGTTTTGTCATGGGGAGCCATTTGATTATGGTAAAACCATTGGTAAAACGGGTTATTTAGGTAATGCAGCTTTAAAAAGGAGTGATTTTAAAAGGACTAAAAACCCTATTTACTCTTTTGTAGTATGGGGGCATGATAAAGATTATTTATGTAATATAGATAATATATTTTGTTTTGGTAAAAACACGGTATTTGATTATTTAGTTCAAAATAACGCATTAAGTGTTGCTATTGATGTGGAATTTAATAATTATTATACTATATGTCATCATGCAGAGCAGTTAATAGGTGTTAATTATAGGTATAATAGGGGAAGCAAACCAGCTTTATAGTGAATTTTTATATGAAAATATTGCTTATGAAAAGCATTTTGGTAACCATATTGTATCATATATAGATATGGCAAAAAGTATGCCTATAATGGATAAAGATATATTATACAATCAATCAAGAAAGCAGGTTATATATGGGAGAGAGGATTTGTTAAAATATAATAATGATAATAGAATGTATAGTATAGTTTCAGAGCTTTTTCCCATAACCCGCAGTCTTTCTGGTAACGGTAACAGGCAAACATTAAACTATATAAAAACGAACCATTTAGGCGAATTAAATATAAAAGAATATTCCATAAAAGATAACCCATACACTTTTGACTGGAAAACTCCATTTGAGTGGAATATATATGAAGCCTATATAGAAGATGAAAATGGTGAAAAAATAATAGATATAAAAAATAATAACCTACATATATTAGGTTATTCAGAAAGTATAGATAGTGTTATGGCTTTTAGTGAGTTAGATAACCATTTATATTCATTAGAAGACGATATAGACGCTATACCATATACTACATCATATTATAAAACGCGCTGGGGTTTTTGCTTAACCCATAGGAAGCGGGAAGAATTAAGAAAACACCCTGATAAATTATACCATGTAGTAATAAAAAGTGATTTTAATGAAAATGGTTCTATTACCTATGGAGAGCTTATTATAAATGGGGAAAGTGATGAAGAAATATTAATCTCCACTTATATATGTCATCCTTCTATGGCAAACGATAATTTATCTGGCGTAGCTCTTGCCTGTGAGATAGCAAAATATATATATGCACTACCTACAAGGCGATATACATACCGTATAATATTTATACCAGAAACCATAGGTGCATTAATATATTTAAAAGAGAATATAACCCACATGCAGGAATATATAAAAGCAGGTTTTGTGCTATCCTGCATAGGAGATGAGGGGGATTATTCTTGTGTTCATAGCCCATATAATAATGCATATACAGATAAAATAGTAACCCATGTATTAAAACACATAAAAGGCCCAGCAAAAGAATATAGTTTTTTAGAACGTGGTTCAGATGAAAGGCAGTTTGCAGCACCCCTTGTTAATTTACCAGTATGCACTCTTTCAAGAACAAAATTTGGCAAATTTAAAGAATACCATACATCTCATGATAACTTAAATTATGTAACTCCATTAGGACTTGCAGGTGGTTTTAATTATTTAAAAATCTGTATAGATATTCTTGAAAATAATAAATACTATAAAATAAAAACAGTAGGGGAACCACAGCTTGGAAAATACGGCTTATACCCTACAATTAGCCAAAAAGGAAGTGCAGATTATACTAGGAATATGACAAATATAATAGCATACTTAAATGGAGAGAACTCTCTTCTTGAAATAGCAGATATATTAAATATACCATTTAACAAGGTATTAGAAATTGTAATAAAATTAAATGAAAATAATTTACTAGATGAGATATAGTTATGGAAAATATAGTTTTAACAGAACAAGATATTAAATATTGGGAGCAGGTATTTAACGCAGAATTTATATTTGAAAAAGGCTGTTATAATACATGCAGTAGTTTTTGTTGCAGGTGGGATAGTCCTGATTTACCATTAAGGGTTATACCAAAAGGTGGCACACTTTTTTATTTACCTAAAGAGTATGAGTTTATAAAAAGATACGGTAAAGTAACAGACATATTGCCATATAAAATGAAAGCTAATATATTTAATAACCAGCTACAATTATACTATAAACACTGTAATGATGATAGTAACTGTAATATTAAATTTTCCCGTTCTTTATACTGTAAGCTATATCCATTTTTACCGGTATTTAATATTGATGGCGAACTTCTTGATTTAAAATATATATCAGTTTATGATGTAACATTTAATTTAATAGGACAAAAAACACCATGTTATGTTATTGATTTAAAAGATAAGTATATTAATATGTGGAGCCAATCAGATTCTAATATACATTTATTAAAAGAGCCTTATGTATTATTTTACCTTATGGCAGGTAACTTATTGCATGATAATTATGTAAAAACCATAAGTGCAAATAATGAATTAATGCAGCTTAAAGGCAAAGATTTTTGGAAAAAGTGGGAAAAATTATACCTTGCCGGTAAATTTGTGGATAAAATACAACTTAAAAAAGATTTAGAAAACTTATATACTCAAATGCAACATAAATATAATTTAAATATTTGGGGTTAAAATGGATAATATACAAGATAAAATAACAAATATCTTTAAAACTTATCAAGTGGATATAAATAATGTAGACAGTAATAAGTCATTAATAGAAAGTGGAATAATAGACTCTATGGCTTTTGCTAATATTTTATTAGAGATAGAAGATGTTTTTGGTATAGAGTTGGATTTTGAACATATAGATATGGTTTCTATAACATCTGTTACAGGCCTTATAGAATATATAAAAACAGTAGTAAAATAATAAATAGTTATATACTATTGTTTTTGTATAAACATATAGTATATACTTTACATTTTTTCATTTATAATATATTTTTTATCATTAGATAATGTGTAGTCTGTTCTATCATTTCTTCTTAATACTTCAACAGAGAACCTATTATTTAAAATATTAATAACCATATTTAAGCTAATATTATTAAGATATATTTCACTATTTTTAAAAGTCATATTTGTTTCATTATGGTTATCTTTAAATAGTTTAGTAGTATAGCTGCTTATTTCAGATTGTGGAGTTAAAAGAGTTATATTATTTTTCTTACCAACTCTATATATTTCATCTATTGCTTTTTTATATGTGTTTTCATCAACACATACTAAAGCACCATGGTCTATAATAATATGAAAGAAATCATCTTCAAAAGGCAAACTATCAGCTGAAGCAGTTAAAAAATTACCATTTAAGTTATTTTTTCAAATGATTTTTTAGCATAATTAATAGCCGTTTCGGAAATATCTATACCATATACATTATACCCAAGGGATGCAGCATATTTTAAATTAACACCACTACCAGCCCCAATTTCTAGTATATTTATTTTACTTTTATCTTTAATGTTATTTTAATTTTTATAAAACCTAATAAGTTCAATAATTATTGAGAAAGGAAACTGCATCATTTCTTGTTTGCCTTTTTCTTGATAAAATTTTTCCCATAAGTCATTCATACTACACCTAATATAATAATGTAGCAAATGAAATCTTATGTGTAATACTATTGCAATAAAAAACATAATTATTTTAAATAACCCCTAAAGTAATTTTTATCTATGCCGATAAATAAAACATACATAAGGTTACTACATATACTTTATAAAATAAAAAAAAGCTAAAGTATATAAGTAAGTAACCGATAAATGTAAAAACAACGGGTGTTTATATATACTTTTAAAAAAAAATTAAAAAAAACTAAAGTATATTTAAAACATACCGATAAGTAAAACGTAAAGTGAAAGTTAAATATTTTAAGGTATCAAAATAGTTGAGCCCATAAAGAGAATATCTTTGTGGGCTTTTTTTATGCCTATACTTTCGTTTACTACTTTTAAATAATTATAAGGTATTAAAATAATTAAGCCATCTTTTTGCAATTATCTTTTTGCATTTAGATGGCTTTTTTTATTTTAAAAGAAAATATATGTTAATTATATTTTCGTTTCCTTTTGGCATAAGTATATATGAAAATGAGCAGTCATATATACACTTTACTAATACAGTTTTATATAAGCTGTTTAGTTATTAATGAGCATAATATAGCTTCTTATGCTTAAGCCATACTATTTTGTTTATTTAGTAGGCGTATGGTTATTTTGCATATTTAGAAGAAAATATTATGAGAGGTGTTATTGTATAATTTAGTAAGAAGTATGATGTTTTAAAGGTTTTATGTTTTTACCTTTTAATAAAAAACAAATGCAAGGATTTACTTTTTATATGCAAAAAGTAATAGAAGAAACTTTATGTATAGCTTGGTAGCTGTAATAATTCATAAGCTA